>NZ_JACJRC010000011.1 GCF_014697025.1 Alkalinema sp. FACHB-956
GGATGTACGATCAAATATTATTTCATAATATTTGATCGTACATCCTAAAAACTCATTAGAAGATACAATAAAAATAATAAGAACGGATTGAGATGGCGCAGTATTGAGGGCACGAGTAGTCTATTTACTGCTCGATCTCTAGACTTGAATAGCATTGAAAAGTGCTGGGCTTAGTTGATAAGTCAGATTTGTCGACAGTTGGAGCAATATCCGACTTTGCACGAGGCCATAAAAGCTGTTCTCAATACAAGCTCCTTCCTACTCAACTTAGCTACACCTAGATATCAAGAATTACAGCTATTCTGTTTTTCAGTCTTTTCTTATTCAGCTTTTGAAATTAGAGATTCAGTACCTATCCTATCTAGCAGCAATTAAATGATAAGTTATCAACCTCCTGATTTACCTGGATCTTGAAAATGGGCGCTGCTCAAAGCAGCTTATTCCCTACTATTCATCGGATCAACGAGTTGGTCAATTCGATTGTCTCTACCTGCTACTGCTGAATGTACCACCGCACCATTGCTTCATCTGGCCCCATCGTCGAAACATAATGCCCCCTTGCCTAAAGTGCTGCCTTATACAATTCCGTCGCGTTAAGTAAGTGGCGGCAGAAAAGCCAAAGTATGTAAAGAGAACTAAAGTTAGGAGTCAGAATCGAAAGCGCTCAACTGTGTAATGCCCTTTCTGTGCTTGGTTTTCAATGCCATCCATGACGGCAGAAGCCAGGTCTAGCTCATCGTCAAACATGCGTCCTGCCAACTCGTGATCTTTAATTTGATCCCATTGGTTCTCAATTCGATTCATCTCAGAACAATAAGGCGGCAGCCAGAAGGGATAAATTCCTTGTTGTTGCCATCGCTCCCAATTCTCTTGCACAGATCCACTTGTGTATAGTGAACCATTGTCTTGCACAATTACCGTAATTTGACCTTTCTGTTGTAATCGCTGTTGGGCTTTCTCAGCTTGCCAGTCCATCAGGCGAATGTAGGCAGGAGCTTTGAAACTTCCCACTGCCAAACCGTACTCAAAACTCACGCACGGCTCCCATACCCCCAAAATATTCAACCGTCTGCCGCGCGGTGCTTTCTGCTATTGGCGTTTCTGCTCTCCGCGAAAATAGTAGCTATAACGTCAGTTCGGGATAAGAAAAGGACGAGTTGATAAGCTAAAAGTGTTGTCATACATAGCTTGACTCGTCCTATGTTGAGTTTAGAAGAATTGTTTTGCCACGTCGATGACTTTTGCCCAAGCTTTGAGCCCCAGTGGCACCAGCAACTGCTGAGCCATGGGCTGGGTTGCCGTCAACGTGATCGCAGCTTGGTGCTCAGCGAAATCATGACGATACTGATTGCCTTCCATCAGTCGAGCTACCGTAACTTTAAAGCCTACTACACCGATAAAGTTCAGGCGGATTGGGGCAAGGCCTTTCCTGGCCTAGTCAGTTATGGACGCTTTGTCGAATGGATGCCCTTGGCTTTGCTCCCCCTGTGTGCCTACCTGAAACACTGTTTTGGCACTTGCACAGGCATCAGCTTTGTCGATGCCACCGGCCTCAAAGTCTGCCACAATCGTCGGATTGGCCAGCATCGGGTCTTTGCCGACTTGGCCGCTCGGGGTAAGACATCGGTGGATTGGTTCTTTGGCTTCAAACTGCATTTAGTGGTCAATGAATTGGGCGAGTTGCTCAATATTCAACTGACCCCTGGCAATACGGATGACCGCAAACCTGTGCGGGCTTTGTTGCAAGGACTCTTTGGTAAAGTCTTTGCTGACCGGGGGTATGTCTCTCAGAAGCTGGCGGCAGACTGACTCGCGAGCTGTGGCATTGAATTCTTTGCCAAACCTCGCCGGAATATGAAAAATCGCTTGATGCGGCTCAATGACAAGTTATTGTCTCGCAAGCGATCAATCATCGAGACCATCATTGACCAACTCAAGAATATCTCTCAAATTGAGCATTCTCGCCATCGCAGTCCGGTCAATTGTTTCGTCAACGTGATTTGTGGGTTGATCGCCTATTCTCACCAGCCCCAAAAGCCTGCTCTCCAGATTGACTGGGCTTTACAGCCTGCGGCTTTTAACCCGAACTGACGTTATTTGACAATAATGCTGGAGTGATTTAATACCCCTGCTCAGTTGGCAGTTGTGGTTAGCGCAAGCGGAAGTGCTAGATTCACCTCTGCCTTGGCAGAAACCGGCTCAAACCCTCTCCCCCGGTCGCGTTGCCAATGCCTTTGCTCAAGTTTTGGCGGTGATTGGGACACCGGCTCCACCCCCCAAACCTCGGGGAAAGTCTCCCGGTTGGACTCCAGGAATGCCTCGCTCTCCTCGCATTCGCTATCCAACTGTCAGAAAACGCTTTCGCAAACCCAAACCTGAACTCAATTAGACTGCTTAATGGCTAATTGTTTTGGCAATTGCCCTGTCACTCAACTCCTGAATGGATTTGGGGGCTTCTCGCTGTCCCTTAGTCTAAACTCCAGTCAATAGCTTGCTGTGAATCTATTGGGGCAGGATAGATCTACCCAGATAGGCATCAAGACAAAGCGCAAAAAGGCTGGTTGGGACGATGCTTATCTCGTCAAAATCCTCGCTCAATGATTTTCATGCGTTTGCCCTAGACTTTTCCTTAGACTCCCGCAACTGTCAAACGTTGGGAGTCCCCCGATCTGCTGGGGGACTCCCACGGTACATACCAAGTCCTGTATTGCATACTTGGAACGTATAGGATAGCGGGATATCTAAAATGGAATACGAGAATGCAGTTTCCCAGAGATTTTATGAGAATTCTACTAGTTGAAGATGACGAAATCACGGCTTTGTCTCTAGTCGAAACTCTGAGAGCTCATCAATATATCGTCAATTTAGCCAGGGATGGGGAAACAGGACTCACTGTTGCACAAGCATCAGACTATAACTTAATTTTACTCGATGTAATGCTGCCGAAATTAGATGGCATCACCGTCTGTCAGCAGTTGCGTGAGCAGGGATATAACGGGTCAATTTTGCTTCTGACAGCCAAAGATGGAATGAACGATCGCGTGCTAGGGTTGGATGCAGGAGCCGATGACTACGTCGTTAAACCCTTTGACCTACCAGAACTACTAGCACGCATCCGAGCTTTGTTAAGACGTAGTCAAGAATCAACTGCCTCGGTGATTACTTGGGAAAATCTGCGGTTTGACTCCACGACTAGCAAAGTCACCCACAACGGCAAGACATTACATTTGACACCGAAGGAATTTTGTGTCCTGGAATTATTTCTCTGTAATCCTAAACGGATTTTCAGCCGCAGTGCAATCTTAGATCGCCTGTGGGATTTCGCTGAATCACCCGGAGAAGAAACCGTTAGCAGCCATATCTACAGCCTTCGGCAAAAGTTAAAAGCAGCAGGGTCGATCGACCCAATTGAAACCGTCCATGGCCTTGGCTACCGCCTGCGAGCATTAGCCAGCGAACCTAGCGAACCCATCCAGGAAGCCTCTCCTCCACCTGCAATCTCTCCCCTTCCAGAACCAAAATCGCCCCGACAACAACAGGCCCAAGAACGACTAACCCGAAGCTGGGAAAAGTTTAAGCCCAAACTCGCTGATCAGATGATGCAACTAGAAGCCCATTTGCAAGCGATATTAGCGGAAAACCAATCGACAGAAAACCAGAAAATCGCTGAACAAATAGCCCATAAGTTAGTTGGGGCCGTAGGGTTATTTGGGTGGCAGACTGGAGCAGACTTTTTACGCCAACTTGAAAACCAGTTACAGACAGATAACCTCCCCCCCAGCCAACTAGAAACGGCAATTCAGCAAATTCAGCAACTGCATCAAAAAATGCTCACGAGCCAAACCCTGGAACAATTGCAGCCATTCCAGGAACACTACCACCCACAGTCTCCCAACCCATTGCCACTCTCCGTGCCGGACTTGCCAGCATACTCCCTCCAAGAGCCACCATTGATTTTGATTGTAGATGATGATTTGCTGTTGTCAGAGCAAATTCGCATGGAGGCCACCATCTTAGGTTGGCGGGTAGAAGTTGCCATTGACCTGACAGTGGCACGAGCCATGATCCGTAAAAGCCCACCCAATGCGATCGTCTTAGACCTAAATTTTCCAGCATCCCAAGAAGATGGATTAGCACTGCTGCGGGAGTTAACCATCAAACTTCCCCAAATCCCCGTTTTGGTCTTTACTGCCCGTGAAAGCTTACCCGATCGCATCGAAGTAGTCCGCTTGGGAGCCTGCGCCTTTTTACACAAACCTATTGCGATTCCCAAAATTCTGCAAACAATCGCCGACGTACTGAATCAGACCCATCGGTTACACCCCAATCGCGTGATGGCAGTCAATCATGATCGCAGTAGCTTATCCAATATGACTCAATGGTTACAATCACGCAATATAGAAGTCACCCCCCTCGAAACAACCCAACAATTTTGGGAAGTCTTGACAACAGTCAGCCCCGATTTATTGATCCTAGACTGGGATTTACCCACCTTCAGCGGTGTAGAACTCTGTCAAGTAGTACGCCATGATCCGCAATGGCAAACACTGCCTATTTTAGTCGTCACAGAACACACCGATCGAAATTCCATCCAGCAAGTGTTTGCAGCAGGAGCCAACGACTTTATCCCAAAACCCATGGTGGAAGCCGATCTAGTGACACGCATCATCAGCCGACTCGAAGGAATGCGTACCACCCGCTCATAACTTATTTATCTTATCTTATTTATTTTGATTACAACCTCTTGATAGCCATCCCCCCAACCCATGCCATCCCCCCCCAATAGATCGAACACATCCCCAAGCTCCCCAACCCTCCCATCAGGAGCCACAGTACTGCTGAGACTCAAGCCAGCAGAGTTAAGGATTCAGCAAGTCAGTGGAACCGCGATCGAACTATTGGGGCAATCCGCCCAATCCCTGCGCAAACAACCCCTAGCAGATTTTTTACCCCCCGCTCAAATCAAGCAATTGCGCCAAGCACTACAAGCCACCCACCCACCACAGCCCACCATCCTAGCCCTGCAATGGCGCAAAGGGAAAACCACCCCACCCCGGATACTCCAAGGCCGTTTACATCACCTTGGAAAATCCCGGATTTTGGAATTAAGCCCCATTCCCCAAACAGACAGTGGATTACGCCAACAGGTAGAACAGGAACGCATCTTGGCCGCGATCGCCCAAAATATCCGCGAGTCCTTAGACTTGCAAACCATCTTGGCCGCCGCAGTCACAGAAGTACAAGCACTCCTCCAAGCCGATCGCGTATTAGTGTATCGAGTTTGGGATAACGGCACAGGCAGCGCCATCGCCGAAGCCACCGCCCCCGGCTGGATCAAAGTCCTAGACTTAATCTTTCCCGAAGAAGTCTTCCCCGAAGAAGCCCGACTGAACTACCTGCAAGGCCGAATTTATACCCTCACCGATCGCGATCGCGAAGACGTCATTCCCTGTCTCGCAGAATTCCTAGTTCAGATCCAAGTCCGAGCCAAACTCGTCATTCCCATCATTCAACAGGATGAACTGTGGGGACTCTTAATCGCCCACCAATGCAGCCAGCCGCGCCAGTGGCTAGAATGGGAAATTAATTTACTGCAACAAATCGCCACCCAAATGGCGATCGCCATTCAGCAATCAGAACTATACCAACAACTGCAAGAAGAACTCAGCGAACGCAAACGCATTGAAAACGCCCTACGGCAAAGCGAAGCCCTATTTCGATCGCTCAGTGAATCCTCACCCATCGGCATCTTTCGCATGGATACCACAGGACAATGGATATACACCAACCCCCGCTGTCAGATGATTGGAGGCTTCAGCTTTGAAGCAGCCCTACAGGATGGCTGGAAGCGATTTATTCACAACGACGATCGCGACGAATTTTGGCAACAGTGGGAAATAGCCGCAGCCGAGAACCAAGAATTTTCAGCCGAGGTCCGCTTTGTGCGCAGAGATGGCATCATTCGCTTCTGCCGCATTCAAACAGCACCCGTCTTTTCAGCCCAAGACGAATTAACAGGGCACGTCGGCACCGTAGAAGACATCACCGAAAGCCGCGCGATCGCCCAGATGAAAAACGAATTTATCTCGATCGTCAGCCACGAACTCCGAACCCCCCTGACCGCCATTCGCGGCTCCCTCGGACTCTTAGCCAACGGCGTCTACGACCAAAAACCCCAGCGAGGCAAACGAATGCTGCAAATTGCCTCCACCCAAACCGATCGCCTCGTCCGCTTAGTCAACGACATTTTAGACCTAGGCCGCCTAGAATCAGGGCGCGTGACCCTCGCCAAACAGCCTTGCTCCGTCCTGACCTTAATGCTGCAATCCGTAGACGCCATGCGCGTAGAAGCCGAACAAAACGGCATCACACTCTCCTTCCTTCCCCTCAACATCGACGTATGGGCCGACCCAGACTCCATTATTCAGACCCTCACCAATTTAATTAGCAATGCAATTAAATTTTCTAAACCCAGCAGCACAGTTTGGATTACCGCAGAATTAATTGAAGACAAGCATCACCCTCAACAACGGAACACCCTAACCCCTCCCCGCGATCGCAATTCTCAGACAGCCCCAACCCAACCCAACCCCAACAAAGCCCTAAGAGCCACAGAAGCCCACCCTCTCACCAGCAGCACAGCCTTCCCCCCCCAACTCAAGCCCCCCTATGTCCTATTTCAGGTAAAAGACCAAGGACGAGGAATTCCGGCTGATAAGCTAGAAAGTATCTTTGGACAATTCCAACAAGTTGATGCATCCGATTCCCGCAAAAAAGGCGGCACCGGCTTAGGACTAGCCATCTGCCGCAGTATTATCCAACAACACGGAGGCCGCATCTGGGCTGACAGTGTTTTAGGCAAAGGGAGCACATTCTATTTCACCCTCCTATTGCCCCCCCGCCCCTAAGCATCAACGCTCAAGCCAGCATCAACGCTCAAGCTCGATCCTCAGCGGACAGCAATCGTCTTTTAAAAATAAAAAATTTAGGATACGGCAATGTCTAGCAAACGAGTCTTAGTAATCGACGACGAAGAAGTCGTTCAAGAAGTCATTCAAGGCTGCCTAGAAGACGTAGCAGGATGGGAAACCCTCTTGGCCAGTTCCGGACGCGAGGGCTTACAGAGTGCAGCCGCAGAACATCCCGATGTGATCTTATTAGACGTATCCATGCCAGATATGGACGGCGTAGAAACCTTCCACCACTTAATGGACAACGCCACCACCTGCACAATACCCGTCATTTTATTAACCGCAAAAATTCAACCCGCCGATCAAGCTCGATTTGCAGAATTAGGCATCGTTGGCGTCATAGCCAAACCCTTTGACCCAATGACCTTAGCAGAACAGATCGCTGAAACATTAGGGTGGGACCTAGAGACGATCGAGTAACTAGGACGCAATCTGGGACGCGAACGCGGAATCACGCCACCGAGCAAAATCAATTCATTAATTTTTTGACCCGTCTTCAAATTTTCTTTAAAACTCTTTTCTAAAGTATCTGTGTTTATGACTTCGTCCTAAGTTAGAGCATCAACTGCAACAAATGACTGATCGCCCCCAATGTTCTGGGGTATTTCGAAGTCTTAGGTTGCACGCCCAACGCCAGTCAATCAGTGCATTCTGATTCAGTGATTCAGTTCATATTGCATTTTGATCGGTCAATGTTTGACCGATCGGTGTTCGATTGACTGATTTGTTCCTGGCAATCTCGGACTTCTGTTGGTTGTAATAGGAGAACTTTGTTCATGGTATTTGGACCCGCTTCCCGTTTAGGCGTTGCCCTATTTGACAGTACTCCCCCGATCGAGTCCGCACCGGGCAGCTCTAACGAAGATAAAGAAACCACCATTCGCGCCATTTATCGGCAGATTCTGGGAAATGCCTACGTCATGGAGAGCGAACGCCTCACCGTCCCCGAATCACAATTTAAGCGGGGCGAACTGAGTGTACGTGAATTCATTCGGCAGGTGGCTAAGTCCGAACTCTATCGCTCCCGTTTTTTTAGCAATGTGCCCCGCTATCGATCGATCGAACTCAACTTCCGCCATCTCTTGGGGCGCACCCCCGCAGACCTGGAAGAAATGCGCACCCACAGCACCATTCTGGACAGCGCAGGCTTTGAAGCTGAAATCGATTCCTACCTAGACAGCGACGAATATCAAACGACATTTGGCGAACACATCGTTCCCTATATTCGGGGTTACAAAACCGAAGCCACCCAAAACATGGTGCAATTTACCCACCTGTTTGAAATGGTACGGGGCGCATCCAGCAGCAGCCTCAAAGGCAATCTAGCCGGTAAGAGCCCCCGCTTAAATTCCCTCGTGATTCAGTCTACGCCGACGGCAGTTGTGTCTCCAGCCAGTTCTGGAGCCACCTTCCGCACTCCAGCCAATACCGCCCGTACCTGCCAACGGTTCAACGGAGCAGATTCCGGCAAAATTTACCGGATCGAAGTCACCGGGTATCGCGCCAAAGCCGTGAAATCCGTTTCCCCCTACCGTCGCAGCAACCAAGTACTCTTTGTTCCGTTTGAGCAATTATCTTCGGCTTACCAGCGAATTCATCGGCAGGGTGGCGTCATTGCCAGCATTACCCCTGTCTAAAGACCGATTCAAGCTTTTGTAATTCTCAAGTGACATCAATCCTATGGAAACCCTTGAATTGCGATCGGTTCGATCGCCCGAAGAAGTACAAGCGGTCATTCGCGCAGTTTACAAACACGTCCTGGGCAATCCCCACGTCATGGACAGCGAGCGCTTAGTCACCGCCGAGTCCAAGTTAGCCGAAGGCAGCATCACCGTACGGGAATTCGTGCGAGCCGTCGGCCAATCGGACTTCTACCGCTCTCGTTATTTTGAAACCTGCTCCCCCTATCGATTTGTAGAACTCAACTTCATGCATTTCCTAGGTCGGGCTCCCCAATCCCAGGAAGAGCTATCAGAGCATGTTGTCCGTTGCGTCACCGAAGGCTATGCAGCGGAGATTGATTCCTACATGGATAGTGAGGAATATCAAAATGCCTTTGGCGAGCACAACGTCCCCACCTATCGACGGGGTAGCGAAGCCGGACTCAAACAGGTGAGCTACAACCGGCTGTTTGCCATCGATCGAGGCCCCGCCCAAGTCAGCAGTGCCGTCAAAGCACCGCAATTGGTGTATGCCGTCGCCGCCAATGCCGCCAATGCCATCAAACCCGCCAAGGCAACGGTCATCGGATCAGGAACCGAGCGCCGCTTCAAAATTGTGGTGCAAGGTGCCAAATTCGATAGCCCCCGTCGGGTCAGCACCAGCGAATACATCGTTGCGGCCAGCAAAATGACACCGCAGATCCAACGGATTAACCGTTCCGGCGGCAAAATTGTCAGCATCACCGAAATTGCCTAATCGAGATCGACTCATTGCAATTTCTCAGTCCTGGGAGATTGCAATGATTTTAACCATTCCATCGATCGTAGACCGCCATTTCAGACCCCTTTGAAGCAGCTTTGGAGGAGACCTCTCCTCCTGCTTCTAGAGTCGTGCGACCTTGTTTGCATCACCCTTTTTCCACGCCCTCAACCATAGACTGCTATCGCATCCACGATTTCCCACCCCTTACCCTTGGGATTTTGACCATTTAGTTGTACCGCGATCGTAATGAAGGGATTACGCGATTGTCTTGAAACCGAGGTGGCCGTAACAATGCTGCCGCCAGAAGCCGAAAAAAAGCTGAAATGTTGGATTCGTAGCCGTCACTTAATTTGCTCAGGTAACTTTTTTATCTTTCAAACCGTCGATTATGCCGCCCTCGATCGCTTCTCCACCTGTGTCACCACCCTCGGCGGCACCATTATTTCCGTAGACCCGATCGACAAAATTTGGATGGGCGATCACCGTCAAGTCGTTTTATATCAAGCCAAAGCCAGTTTGCACACCCCCTGCCATAGCTTAAAACAGTATTGGATCAAATACGGCAGCTTTCGAACCCGATTTGAATTACAAACTTAACCCCCATTCCAGATCACCCACCCAACAAAAAACGCCTCATAGACATGGGGCGTTTGGGAGGGGTTTCAAAAGCAATGTAGGAGAGAAACGAGACCATCCAGCAAAACCATTCAACAAGACAGACTGATCGGCCCAGACTCATCAACTAAGCGATCGCCAACTTACGTTCCAGATCAAACAAAAAACCATGGATATATTCTTCAGTCCAAGCTTCACCATAGAAGCGACGGAACATCCCGCGCGCGGGATCTTTTTCAGCACGGTAGCGTAAATAGCGCCGGTGGGATTGTTCGATCGCCTGTAATGCCTGCGGATCAGTCACCGGTTCCGCCCGATCCACAAAATCCAAATAGGCATTCAGATAATCTTGAAAGGCCTGAAATACCTGGTTTTCGACAACCTCAGTCAATTGGGGGCGCGTCCAGAGAAAAACCGGGGAGAAAAACGGCTTTGCTTCATCGGGAAAATCGCCCCCCCAAGGCAGATGCTGCTGGTGTTGGCGGAAAATCGGCAAAATCGGATCACTATAGCGCGATCGATAGCATTCATCATGGAACAAGGGTTGCATATCCAACGCAATTAAATGGCCACCCGGCAGCGTCACCAAATCCGCCCCAAAAAACGGCAGATCATAATTTAATTGCGGGAAAATTACAAAATTTAAAACCTGTAGAGACTGGCCACCTTGCACATGAGCCGCTCGAATTTGCCGCAGTTTTGGCGTGTGAAAACCATAACTCGTCGTCAACACCTCATCTTGGTGTTTCCCCTTACCCACGATCGCCAACTTCGACTCAAACCCCGCAGGAATCGGATAATCCTCCAAATCCCAGCGGGATTTTAGACCATCGATCGCGTAATGGAGAAACGGTTCGTAAAGAGTCATGCTGCTACAGCCAACGGAACGGCATCTTCAAACAAAAATTCGTACAAAAAGCGCTCAGACCATTCGTGGCCAAAATAGCTACTAAATAAACCAGAAGCCGGATCGCGATCGGCACTGTACTGATCATAGTCCTTTTGCGCCTTCACCACCCGTTGCACCGATTCAAAATACACCGATGGAACCGCCTGATCCAATAGCTTCCAGTAGAGGCTTAAATAATCCTTAAAAGCCGCAAAGACTCGCGTTGCAACAGTTTCCGGATTCGTCTTAGCAAACAGCAGATACTTCGAGAAGTACTGATTTGCATCGTAGAACTTCATTTCCAAATCCTGTTCCAGATCCGGATAGCGATCGTGCAACAGTTGTAACGGACGGATGTAGCGATCGAGATAGACTTCATCCTGAAAGAGCGGCTGAAAATCCATCACAATCAGATTTTTCACCTGACCAAAAGAGAGAAAATCTACCCCAAGAAGCGGCAATTCGTAATGATGGCTAGGATAGATTACACAATTAAAAATCTGCGCACTCGCCCCAGCATCAATATAGGTATAGCGAATCTTCCGCAGTTCCGAGCATTCATAGCACCAGCTTTGAATCGTCGCTGGATTTTTGCCACGTTGACTCACGTTGAACTCTAAACCAGAAGGAATGGGGCGCTGCTTAAGATCAAACCGTTGAAAAAGCTCCTGTTCTAAATGCTCGACAAACGGCTTATACATAGAACCCAGCATCTCATAAACTCCCCTGAGAATAGAGGAGTCCCTCTCGCAAAATCCTCGATATGCACAACAAAGCAATAATCTGTAACGATTACTTTAATCAACACTATCTGTGCTATAGGCGATGATGCTATCACGGACAGTGTTTTTAGAGGACGACTATTACTATGGAGATGTGCGAGAGGGATGCTGCGCAATGAGTTCCTGCAACTGGCCAGGAGCCACACAGCGCCGTTCCGAGCAATAGGCCATCAGGTTAATTCCACCCATCATCCGCACCGTACTGACCCGTACCCGAAAATCATCCGTAATGAACCAGCACCGTTCTTGGCCCTGATTATTTTCGTACTCAGTTTCGATCGTCAACAGCCCATCCTGCCCAAACCAATATCGGCTAATTACCGGAATTTTTTCCACATAGCCTTCATTGCGTAAAATTCGGCCCGATCGGCCCGTCGCATCGTCCGGAATATCGACCAAAATCGCAGCATAGTTGGGATTCGGAGCCTCATCATCTAGATTTTGCTGCCATGCAAAACTAGCGCCCCCCATCGCAAAACTGGGATCAATCCCCTGAGCCAAACAAATTTTGTGAACCCGAGAATCACTCGCATCCAGCACCTGAATATGCAAATTCGATTCCCCCGATTCATCCGCCCCACGATCGAAGTGATGCACCGCACGATTCGTAAACCACATCCCTTCACTCTTTCGGAAAAACGCCATCAACGTCATCGGAGGTATAAAACTCATCGATTAAACATCCTTGTCAAATTTCACGTATTTAGATTTTCTCATCCAGCTTATTCGAAACCCAATCGCACCGTAAAATAACAAAAAAGAATTCCGCCATCCACACAATCATCCCAACAATCATCCCCACAGCATCCCCACAATCAGCACCATGGTTTTATTAACACCCTCTTCAGACATTTGGAAACAACTGCGATCGGGGGAATCCTGCGATCGCCAAGATTTTTCATACCTTGACCTAGCGGAAAAAGACTTTGCCAACCAGAACTGGAGCGGCATCCGCATGCTAGGTAGCAACCTAGGTCACACCCATTTACAAGCCGTTAATCTTCAAGGAGCCGACCTGCGCGGCAGCAACTTTTCAGCCGCCAACTTACAAAACGCCAACTTACAAAACGCCTGCCTCAGCCGAGCCGATCTCCGGGATACCGATCTACGAGAAGCCAATCTAGCCGGAGCCAACTTAAAAGGAGCACGCTATAGTGCCCACACCCAATGGCCCGAAGGCTTTGCCTACAAAACCAGCGGCGCGATCGGCCCCCACGCCCAACTCAACGGAGCCTTTCTCAACACCGCCAACCTGCGCGGCCTCGATCTGAGCCACGTCAACTTCCTAGGCGCATACCTCAGCGGCACCGACTTCACCGGAGCCAACTTACACAACGCCCGCCTCAGTGGAGCCGACCTCCGCCGTGCCTTCTTGACCGGAGCCTACCTGCGCGGCGCACGACTCAATGGAGCCGACCTCCAAGACTGTGACTGTCGAGGAGCCGACCTCGGCGAAGTCGAACTCGAAAACCTGCAAAGCATCGCCGGAGCAGACTTTTCCCAAGTGCAAAACCTATCGGAGCAAGCCCGATCGCAATTACTCAGCCGCCCCAGTCGCGAACTGGATGTTTGGAACGCCTACACCCGCACCACCACCCGCAACAGCCTCGTTCTGCCCTAGGAACGATCGCTTCTGCCCTAGGAACGATCGTTAGTCCATCCCTTCCACCCCAGGCACAGACACGTCTAGCAACTCCTCCAGAGCCGCTGCCACCACCCGATAATCTGGATCTTGGCGTAACTCGATGAGAGCCCTTTTCGCTTGGCAGTCATCAAAGCGTTTCAACGCATAGGCCACCCGTTGCCTGGTGCGAACAGCCTGCGATCGACCCAGCCCCAGCAACTGCTCCAGAGCCTCAGAGCGCTTAGACGTTTGGGCTAACAGCCCCAAACCATCGATCGACGACTCATAGACCGTCGCATCCTGCCCCGCCAAGCCCTGGAGACACACCTCATAAAAATCCTCCGGACAATCCAACTCCGCGATCGCCGCCAAAATACTGCGACGAACCAACCAGTGATCATCCTGGACAAACGCCTGCACCAAATGGGACACCGCCACCCGGCCAAACAGCGATAACGAATTCGCCGCCTCCGCCCGCACACTCGGCGTATCATCCAGCTTCATCATTTGCAACAGCGCCGCAAACGATTCCGCCGTATTTTTTTGGCCCAGACCCATCGCCACAAACGTGCGCACCAGAAATTCTCGATCCTCCACCGATCGCAGCAAAATCGGCACCGCCACCTCAGAGGCATAGGTTTTTAGGGCAGAAATTGCCTTGAGGCGATATTGAAAATCTTCTTGTTGCAAAGCAGTTTGAATTTCATCAATGTTCATAGAAAAACTCAGTTCATAGAAAAACTCAAAAATTTCAAATCTTAAATTTCAGTAAAATTCAGTTCTAAGATGTCGTTTTGTAAATCGCATCTCCACCACAAGCAATTTGGGGGCCGATCGTTTGGTATCTTAATTCCAGCTACATTATTCCAGCCCCATTGCCTCACATCTACAGAATTTCTCAACTCTCTTTGCAAGAAACGATTTAAATGGACATTATCCAGTTTGTCGAGCAATCCATTGGTCGTTGGAAATCCCAACGGAGCGCTCATCATTTGATTTTTGCTCATTTTGAGGCAGTGCGATCGGAAATTTCGATTGAAAAATTAGCCGTTGATGATCCAGCAGTCATTGGCTTATGTAAAGCCTACAACGTTGACCCAGCCCAGATCGCCCAACCCTTTCGCATGAGTTGGCAGGGCGAATCCGACTGGGATGAAGACGGAGATCCCCTCGAAGGCAGCACAGTCCTCGTGCCCGTACCAGACCCCGATCGCAGCAACCATGGGCAACTCCTGCGAGAACAGGGTTACGCAGAAACCATTCCCGCCGTAGGTCACTATCACCTGACCGAAGACGGCACCTTTGTCTTGTTAACTGAATACGATCGCGCCGCCGCCGAAGAAAAAATTTGGTTTGCCAATCCTAACGTCCGTTGCCGCGTCTCTTTTATTAAAACCAGTGATGGCTCCGGCATTGTCACCGCCTCCTTTTCCTCCGAAATTCGAGACCTATCAGCCCCTTAGTCTATGCAGGATTTAATCACCCTATCGCAGTGGATGGCAGGAGATTTCAGCAACCAAAAACAGGCCGCAGAAAATCCAGTGCAATTTGCCCACATTCATATCTTTTTTCGGCCCCTCCCCTTCGACTTTTTTTCAGGCATTGGATTTTATTCCGAACAAGTTTACGACCACGACCTCTGGACCCCCTATCGTCAAGGCGTCCATCGAGTCATCCCCCAAGGCGATCAGATTTACATTGAAAACTACGGCCTCAAGGATTCCATTCGCTATGCAGGGGCCGCCCGCGAATTATCCATCCTGCATACCATCACCCCCGACTGTTTAGAGCGGCGCTACCACTGTTCCATGGTCTTTCGGCGCGACGGCGATCGGTTTCTGGGGCAAGTCGAACCCGGCAACCGCTGCTTAATTGAACGCACCGGCTGTCAGACCTATCTGGTCAGCGAAGTCGAAGTCACCGCCACCACCTGGGCCAGCCTCGATCGGGGCTTAGATGTCAACACCCATCAACAGGTGTGGGGATCAGAATCCGGGCCACTCCGCTTTGAAAAAAAACAATGCTTTGCCCAGGAATTAGGGGACCTATTGTCTTAAAGATTTCACCGCAGATTTCACCGCTTCGATCGCCGCAGGCTAGCCAAGGGACACCAGAATCTGAGAAGATCCAAACAGACAATCTCTTCAAGCTGCGGTGAATGACCCATTAGCCAAAGAAGACGCTTGGTAACCGCGATCGAGCCCCCGTTTTGGAAGAGACCCCCTGTCTTTGAAAAATTTTAAAAACATTAACGGAAATCCTGGACAATGACTCAAGCATCAGAAAACCCCACCCTACAAGCCACCGCCGAAGAACTTTCAGAAGTCATTACCGAATTAGAACAATATCGGGAACGGTTATTAAACGACACGATCGAAACCGCCAAACGAGCCAAATTGATGAAAGCCGCCGTCATGGCCCAATTAGAGCCGGAATTGGCCCACATCGACGCCACCCTGGCCCAACTCCGCCAACAACAAGCCAACCTCACCGCCTAGGGTGCACCGATCCTGACTCGCCCCAACCTATCGCCTTAGCTCAGCCATGACCCAGACCATTCCCGTCATCGATCCAGCAGAAAGCGATGCACTGCTGCACGTCGTTCGGCAACAAATCACCCTCGAAACCTTCGATACCACCGATCGCGACATGTTAAAACGCATGGTGGAATGCCTGGGAGACACCAGGGGCGTCGTGCGGCTCGGGTTTGCAGAAAGTTTAGGCGAAATTGGCGAACCAGCCACTCCCTTTTTGATCGAAGCCCTGGCCCATCACAGCAACGTCGTCGTGCGCCGTGCCGCCGCCAAAACCCTAACGATTATTGCCGATCCCACTTCCATTCCCCCCTTGGTGCAGGCCCTCCTCCACGACGATGACACCGTCGTTAAAGGATCATCCGTCGGAGCCTTAGCCCGCATGGGAGAAGCCGCCGTCCCGGTCTTGCTAGACATTCTGGCCTCCCCCGATCTGCCAGAAAGCACCAAAGGTCATGCGGCTTGGGCACTGGCTTTTATTGGCGCAGAGGCCAAGGAATTGCTGTATCGCCACATTGATTCAGAGTCTGTCGATATTCGTTATGCCATTGTCGGCGCGATCGCCAAAGTCGCCCAGGAGCAGCCCCAGGAAGATAAAGCCTTTCAGGTCTTGCTGGCCGCGTTGGAGGACGAGTCAGAAATTGTGCGTTCCGAAGCCGCCTCCGCCCTCGGCAATCTCAGCTACCCACCCGCCATCCCGCCGATGGTTGACCTCCTGCACCATGCATCCTGGGAAAGCCGCAAATCCGCCGCTCTGGCCCTTATGAAAATTGGCATGGGGGTTCATACCACCGCCGATCGCCACCAGGCCCTAGAGCCCCTAGAAGCCGCCCTACCCGAGGAAACCGAAGCAGCCGTGCAGACCGTACTGAAACTTGCCATCTCGCAAATTGCCAACCGGATGCAGCAGCCGGAAGACGACTGGGATTGAGGTGTTTTGTGGGCAGCCGACGATTTCCCCCGCCCCACCTTAAAAAGACGTATGGCGCTAGCCAGCAAGCTGAGGATCGTGATATCAAATTGATTCGTGGATGCGATAGATTCGATCTCCCCTAGCCCCCCTTAATCAGGGGGGAATTCAGCCAAATTCTTTCAAAGTCCCCCTTATTAAGGGGGATTTAGGGATCTCTATGGGTTGCAATTACAAGTTGATGGGGTATTAACCATCCGATCGCTTATATTTGCGAACTAAATCCAACCGCGCCAGAGAACTCGTCGCCGATTCCCGCACATAGGTATCCACCGCTTCATCCTGGGCAAACTGCGTCAGAATGTCCTCCCCACGGGCATCATCGATCGACGCCAGCGCATTGACGATCGCCACCTGAACCGCAATATTGTCCGTCGTTTTCAGAGCATGCACCAAAATATCAAACGCTGGCACCCCAATTTCACCCAACGCCATCACCGAAGCAATGTGAACCACCGGATTCGCATCCCCGATCGCGATTTTGAGGCCCTGCAAACCCCGTTCAGGGAACGGTTCATCCGGATAATTGACTGCGACCTGGGCCAACGCCTTCGCACAACTGCCCCGCACCGTCACATTCGGACTATTTAGCAACCCATCCACCAACAAGGGCACCGCATCCACCCCAATCACCCCCAGCGTCTTCACCGCCGCCCGACGATAGACCACATCCTCCTCATCCAAAACCGCCATCAACTCCGCGATCGTCGTTTCATTGCGCGTCTCCGCAATTTCCACCATCGCCCGATTCCGCAAATGAGGATTCGGGTGCTTCAGTTGTTCAAATAACGCATTAGCAGCCATAACGTTCTCTCAAAGGATTATCAGGTTGGAAGCAGGATGATCAGGTTAGAGACTGAGATCGCTACACCAGCGCCACCGCCGCCGGTACACAGGTCGCACGGGCACGCACCATCCAGTCCGCATCATTTGCGGCGAGGCCATGGGCACTGCGATCGCCCAATTGTTCCAGCGCCATCAGCACCGCATATTTCAAATCCCAAATCGGTGTCTCTAAACACCCCTTCAGTTCAGGAATCGCACGGGCATCCCCCAATTCCGCCAACGCCAGCGCCGCCGCCGCCCGAGACTTTTGGAACTGCGGTTCACGGTTATGCAACGCCTGAATTAAGCGGTCATAGACCGACGCATCCTTCAGCCAGCCCCACAGCTTGACCACATGGTAGTGGGCACCATAGTCCGTATAGGCCTCATCTTCATAGGTTTTCCGCAACGCCGCAGGTGCTTCCGCCGCATAATGCTCCAACAGCGTCTGCGTCGCTAAATAACACCGTCCGAAATCCGTTTCATACAACTCCCGAATCGCAAAATCCAGCGTCGGCAAGCGATCGTAGACATGAACCAGTTCCAAATCCTGGGGACGATCCCACAGGACTTGATCCAAATAGGGTTGAATCTCCGCAAAACTGAACGGTTGACTGGCCCCAGGTTGCGCACCCACCGCTTGGCATCCTGCTTCCGCCAGCAGCCGAATTCCCCGCAACCGAAATACCAACGACACCGGACAACGAGCGATCGCCGGAATCGCCCCATAGTGTCGTGCATCAATTAAATCTTGAATCGCCAACCGCCGCGTATAGACATTCCCACTTTGCAGAAACGCAACCACCGCAGCCATCGGCCCATAGTCCCCCGTAAAGCGGCAGACCGTCGCGATCGCAGCACTGGCAACCGTTTCATCCGCCGCCGTCATGAAGGGACGAATCCGATCCAGTGCCGGAACATAGTTCAACTTCGCCAGCGTATGAATAATGACCCGGTAGAGTTGATTCGGCTTAGCCAACAACTGCGCCATCGCTTCCAAAATCTCGCAGTCATCCGTCCCGATTTCACCGATCGACCAAACCGCATTTTCAACCGTGTAACAATCAGCAGCATCCAGACATTGACGAATGACCGGCAACGCTTGTTTTGCTTTCAGTTTGCCCAGAGTCTCAACCGACTTGCGACGGACAATACGATTCTCCAACCGATCATCCGTAGTCTGAATCGCACGCATCAGCGCCGCAATCGATCGATCACTCGGAAAATTCACCAAATGGGACGCCGCAATATAGCGAGAATCCTCTTCACTCACCTGATCCGGCGGCGTATCCAACAACGCGATCGCAGCCTCTTCAGACAGATTAAATAAATTTAAAAAACGCTTATCCATAGCAGGCAGAAACCGGAACGCCAGCAAACGATCGGATTAGAGTAACTCGTCCTTAATCTAGATTAATACAACAAACACCGCATTAATCCAACATTCCATTCATAAAAAATGAAACGCAAAAGTCTTAGTAACTTCTAAGGGAACAGAAAAATCGATTGATTTCCCCATATCCTTAGAAATCACTAAGAGCTTTACAAAGACTTCGAATAATAAGTTAGAGCTGAATCACAAGTTTCCGCAAATTCTAATCAACTGCAACCCTGACCCAATTAGGACAGAGAATTGATGACGTAGTCTAGCAGTGCATTGTACTCAGTCAGCGCTTGAGGCGACATATCGCGAGGGGCACAACCCCGGTTCCGAGCAAAGCTCAGCGCTTCAACATAGGGAGCCGTCGGCAGGTTCAGGGCACGATACACTTCACGTCCCCCTGCAATCCCCCACTCATCCAGAGGCCCGGTACCACCCACAACTAGGCAGTATTGGATCAGGCGCATGTAGTGCTTGATGTCACGGTGGCACTTAGCCTTGAACGTATCGGTGGAGTTTGCTTCACCTGCATTGTTCAAGTAAGGGTACTTCTTGATGCAAGCATCATAGGCTTCCCGCGCCACTGCATCAATGTTGTTAGCCAGCTTTTCAGCCGCTTCCAACCGAGCAGCAGCCCGCTGAATCGAACCCTGTACAGATTCCAGGTCAGAGGTGCTAGGAAAACGACCTGCTGCATCAGCCGATGCAATCACCGTTGTCACAACTGATTTCATTTCTTACTATCTCCAGATTTGACTTGATTAGATGTAGATTTCAACAAACGAGGTGATTCCGCACATTGCAATCACTCAACTGCAAAGCCACACCCCCTCAATTGCAACACCTAACTTGTACCGTTCAGATCACAATGAATTGCAATTAAATGGGACTCAGAACCCCTCTTTTTGGGAAAAATCGAAGAGATTGCGAATCCTTCAGCAATTAGCTGAGAGCAGCAATCACGCGATCGAAGTAGCTGCTGGCTTCAGCCACCAAGCTAGCGCAACGATCTTCAACCACGGGAGTTCCCATTTTGCGCAATCTAGCACCAGCACGAGCTTCGCTGGGGTTATCAGCAATGTGAGCAGCTGCTTGAGCCTTCATGATTTGCACAGCACGCACCGTAGAAGTCGTGGGCACGCCCAACGCAGCGTAGGTTTCCTTCAAACCATTCAAGCAACGATCATCCAATACAGAGGCATCTCCAGCCAGCAATGCATAGGTGACGTAGCGCAGAACGATTTCGGCATCACGCAAGCAAGCAGCCATGCGACGGTTAGGGTAGCAGTTTCCACCAGCTTGGATCAGACCTTGGTTTTCGCAGATCATCCCAGCAACCGCATCAGATACCATGCAGCTTGCATTCGATGCGATCGCATTCACTGCATCCAACCGACGGTTACCAGAAGCAATATATGCCTTCAGGCTAGAGAGGTCAGAAACACAAGAAGTGCTGGCATCAGCCGTAACAACGGCTCTGGAAAATGCGTCAAGCATTGAGCTCTCCTTAGATTTTTATAGAGACGTTCAGATCATTGTTTTTAGGAATGCTCTAGAAATAGCCTTATCAATGACAAGCCTTGCAGCAGAGGATGTTACACGCTGATCTGCTAACCCTTTCTAGAACATCACTTTTTTGGATGGATTCCCCAAGCCTTGAGGAGCCATTAAAACCATAGACGCCAACCTCAGCACTAGTCCCCAGGATGAGAGACAAAGTAACAAACCGTTACAACCAACACAGAAAGAGACAAATCCCTATGCAACGCCCCCCAGCACCAAACACACACCCTCAAACTCAACGCCGAACACCCCCAACCAACCCCCGATCGAATCCCCCGATCGAACACAACAGAGTCGAATAGCCCGATCGAACACACCCGATCGACTAGCCCAATCAAACACAACACCTTATTCGCACACTCAAAAACTTATTCTTATTAAATTCTTATCAGAATATCAATATAATAAAAACATCCCCAAAACAACCCAACCCCCATCAACTAACACCCACCCAGGTATATGGATACCGCCCTCCTTCACAAAGCCACCGCCCAAGCCAAAACCCAGTGGCTCGAACAAGCCCTCGCTGACCTGTTGCCCCAAATTTGGGATCTGACAACAGACCAACCCAACTGGCAAGACACCGCAACAGCATGGGCCGCACAAATTGATCACCTGTTAAAACACAAGCAACTCTGGACCCCCAACCAACAGAAAAATCGACGCACCGACATCGCCAATGCCCTCAGAATCATCGCCCCCAATCATCCCGTCATCCCCTTTGTATTACTGTCCTCCGAAATCTATACCCAGTTAAACAACGAACAAGCACACCGCCTCAACACCCGAACCAATAAATTCTTCTCCGCCCAACAAGCGGACGAACTTGTCCAGCGATCGATCACACTCTTGGATCGTGAAAACCCCAACGAAATCGCCGCAGGACTCGCCGTCCTAGTCGGTCGG
Source organism: Alkalinema sp. FACHB-956 (assembly GCF_014697025.1). Taxonomy (NCBI): domain Bacteria; kingdom Bacillati; phylum Cyanobacteriota; class Cyanophyceae; order Leptolyngbyales; family Leptolyngbyaceae; genus Alkalinema; species Alkalinema sp. FACHB-956. Next base: position 21,485 of record NZ_JACJRC010000011.1, read on the forward strand.
CGCATTAGCGAAATCCTCATCTCAGAATTCCAGCCCAAAACCTCCTACAGCTTGCTCTTTTCCCAGGCCGTCAAACGCCGTGGCAAAGTTGGCATGGAATTCGAAATCCCCACCCTAGCCCCCGCCCACCGAATACTCCACGCGATCGAACAGTTAAAAGACCGATGGAATATTGCCGACCTCCAGGCCCTGAACCTATCCGACAACCACCTCAAGCGACGCATTAATAACCGCTACGCTGGCGTCTCCCCAACCTGTCGTCAACACTTTGCAGACCTCATCCCCGGACGCGAAGCCGAAAATGATGACGGCGAACGCCTCTACACCCATCTGTTTCGAGCCGTATATGCCGAAATTGCCACCTACTACTACAAACCAGCCTGGATCCCCGATCATCGCTTTAAAGCAGAAATTCAGGGACATTTCAAACTCACAGATACCGGAGAAAAAATCCCCAACTACTCCGCACGGCAAAACTACGATGACTACCTCATCCGCGATCGCGTCCCAGGACAACCCGGTATCAAACTCGGAACCCCCGGCGTCGAAATCCTCGAAGTGTTTCAAGCAGACCCCAGCGTCAACGCCCCCGCAGTCAGCAAACGCAAACTCGAAACCGGCACCCTCAACGCCCTAATTTATCGCACCGTCGATCGGCTGTTGTTCTCGAAAACCTGGGCCGAAGCAGCCACAGGACTGGTTTTGCTGACAGGTCGCAGCCTCCCCACCCTCCTGGAAGCCACCCTCCACCCCCAATCGGACTTCTCCCTCATCATCGCCGGACAAGCAGTTCCCACCCTCACCAGCGCACAACAAATTCTCTCCGCTTGGACCCAGTGGCGAGCCTTAGACCCTTTACCCGCAGTTCAAATTGACCCAGCCATCCAGACCATCTGCCAGCTCAACTTTGGAGATTTAGTTCGCCTGCGATCGCTCCCAGATCTCCAAGCCATTTACACCGCCATCGCCCTCCACTGGTTCTGTCCACCCACCGTTGATGAAACCCGCTTCCTACAGACCATCGGAGCCAGGGATCCCGCAGGGTTTGAAACCATCAGGCGCGATCGCGGCGTGAAACTCAGGCAATCTCCCATGCCGGAACTGACAGCCTTGCTACAAGAAACCGCTCAGACTCACCAGCCCCCCACGATCGCCGCCGACACCGAGCCCTCGCCGCCCCAACCCGCCGCCCCAACGACCATGTCCACATCCACCCAGTTATCCGTAGACTCCACTCTGCTCAAAACCGCTGCTGCTACCTACGGAATTCCCATTCGTAGCCCGGAAACAACCGATGGCCTTAGCGATGAGGCAGCCCTCACCCAAGTCCTAGAGCACGTCTGCCAATCGCCGCCGACCGCCGCACCCACTGCACCCACTCCACCCGCCCCCGATGCAGGGACTATCTCCGCTATCTCCGCCATCTCCGCCATTCAAGATCAAGCCAAAACCCTGGCTTGGCTGACCCGTCGTATAGAAGCCCTAGAGCAACAGGTGACGACACTTCAGCAAGAACGGGATGCAGCCCTCGCGCAAGTCCAACAGGCCGGAAATCCCCCCCAATGGGAGCAACTCCAAGCCGAAAATCACAGACTCCAGCAAGAACGGGATGAAGCCCACCACAAACTCCAAGCCTTTAGGCAGCTCCTCTTGGGATCCGGGATAGACCAAGAAGCCACCCCGATCGCAGCGCACTCTCCCACGCTAGAACCGGCCTCGTCACCAGAGCCCCCAGAGAGCCCAGCCGCCTCGACTACTCGCAGGATCACCACAGACGATGCGCTAGAACAGATTAGACAAGCCGTGCAAGCGATCATGGCGCTCAATAACCAGGAGGGGCGCACCTTTAACGACAAGTGGTATATCTCTTTTCCCGTCGTCCAAACCCTACTCCGAGCCCACGGGTTCCCAGCCAACCAAAAAAATGTAGCAGCCGTATTCGCAGAACTACAAGACGAATTAGACCACCATCACCACCAGCATCGTATTGGCTCTAGGCACAACCGACGACACCCCAACCTAGGCACCATTGCAGACCTCGTCAACCTAGGCCCGTGACGATCGTGAACTGGTACAGGCAGCTTGACACTCTCCACCGCATGGCGGATGGGGTATTCCGCGAATTCGATAACTCCATACCCCATGCCAACACCCAGAGGGTTCACCGATCGGAGAGAGGTTGCGCAATTTAGATGGTTTGCTTAATTTAGATAGTTTGCTTAATTAAGTGGCGGATGACATTGTCCTTAATCATCAATTGCCGCATCACTTCTAATAACACTTCCTGGGCTTGCTCCTGGGAAAGCGCTTTCACCTGATCTTGATAGACCGTCAGGTTGAATTGTTGTTCAAGACTTAGATCGAGAGGCAGATCCATCGCTATACTCCTCACACGCAACAGTTTGCTGGGGCAATATACGGATTTTGATACTCAGAAACCAAGCCGTTGGGAAACCGGGCAGCCCCGAAAGCAGAACACAGGTTCCAGCAGCAGACTTGATCAGCAGGCTTTTATGGATTTCATTCAATCAGCGAATCGTTGATTTGTAAATTATGGTAACACCTGATTGACAAAATGTCCAGTCTATACATTTCCGTAGCTTTAGTTACCAAATCAGACGGAAATGGGGAACAGGCCATTATTGGGCAAAATTGGGCAAAAGCAGGCAACGGTGGGCGAAAGCAGGCAAAAGCAGTTAACAACGTGCGAAAAAGACCTAAAATCTGAAGACAGATAACCCCGACAATGGACTCGATTCAGGCATGGCCCAGGGTCGGGAACACTGCATACCTCAGAAAACCCAAATTTGCCCTCCCCAGTAACACCCCAATCAGAAAGATAGGCGGGGTCGTTCGTCCTATGATTGACCTAGGGGAAACTCCCTGAAAAGATAGACAGGATTTTCAACCCTTCTTTTCAACCCTTCGATGTTTCTTAGACTTGTTTGAGGGCTTTGATGAACGCACTAGAGTTTTTTCAGAAAAGTGCTGGCCTCTGGCGATCGCAGCGCACCACCCATCATCTCGCCTTTAAACGGGCAGAACGGGGCGGCTCCCAAATCCGCGTGGACGCCCTAGACCCGACCCATCCCCGCATCATTGAAGTCTGCAAAATGCATGATATTGACCCAGCCCTCGCGATCGGTGGGGCCTACGTCAATTGGCAGGGCACGATGCAATGGGACCGCGAAGATGGCGAACAACACGAAGGGGAAACCGTGTTCGCACTTGTGCCCGATGATGCCACAGGTCGCCAAGGCCGACTCCTCCGAGAACGCGGCTATGCCGAAATTGTGCCCGTTGTCGGTCGCTATGAAATGGATGCGGAAAATGGGTTAACGCTCCTCACAGAATATGAAACGATGAGCTCCTCCGAACGGTTCTGGTTCGCAGACGACAACACCCGTGTCCGCACTAGCACCGTCAAGCGCTTCGGTGGCTTTAGTACAGCCACCTTCTGTACCGAAACTCGGATGGCCGCAGGGGATCCTGATCCAACCCCCGAAGCCTTTAAGCCTGATGTGATTCCCTCCTGCTTCGGTTGGTAAAAGTCAACGCCCAGCCCCCCAGCGATCGCCGGGGGGCCTCTCACCCGTCCCTAAAAAACAACCTAAAAAACCATCAAAGCCATCCACACACAATATTGAGCTTATTCTTATCCAATTGCATCCCAACCCCACGATTGGATTCACCAACACACCTGGATTCCCCAACACACTGCTCAATCACCACTGGATTAGCCCACATACCGCTCAATAGCGACCCGCATGGTCACGATTGATTATCTACAACAAATGCAAGGGTACGCTTTAGCCCCAGGCATGGTTAATTTATTCGAGCTAGATCCCGATCGACCCCTCATCTTCGATTGGATACAGCACCACATCCCCAAAATTAACCACTTACTACAGCAATATCTCCAAGACTGTCACGCCTGCTTTCCACCCACCGAACAACCCCCCTTACAAATTTTTGCCGTCCCTTTAAGTCCCTACTTTGGGGTAGATGCGTTTTGCAATTTCTCGAGTCAACCCATGACGATTTTGATCGATGTCGGACGGGTGGAGCCTCACTATTGGCTCGGGTTGGTGGCCCATGAGTATGCCCATGCTCAAGTGGGGAAACCAGGTCACGATCGGGCCTTTGCGGAGGTCCTGAATCACCTCTGTCTCGGGTTAGGGTTACCCTGTCCCGGCAACACCGAGGCCCAACTCAAATGCTATCCCGGTGGCCTCCCAGTCGTTGATGCCTTAGCCTTTTGGCGAGGAACCCCTGCATCTAGACTCCCAGGACAGTAAGGGCGATCGGACACACTCAGCCACACTCAGCCACACTCAGCCACACTCAGTCACACCCAGCCACACTCAGCCACATCTAGCGACCGGCTCCGGTGCCCTCGATCGTTGACACGATTGTTGACTAAAACGAAAGTTGATCAAAGTTGACGCCCTACACCGGAAATTCGAAAGTGCGCTGCTAGTCTCTTAAAGCAAGATTCCCTACAGACATTAACGAACTCATTAAGTTTCATGAATTGTCTCAAAGAATCTGCGATCGCCGTTTCCCTGTTCCCGTAAGATGTACCTTAAAGCTTGATGAACTTTGATTAAGATCACGGAGGCTCTAGCGTGGCTCTTCCCCTGCTGTCCTACGCTCCTACCACTCAGAACCAGCGGGTCGCTGGCTATGAGGTCGGGAGTAGTGACCAACCCCGTCTGTTTTCCACTGACAATTTGCTCTCTTCCAGCGACATGGATACGCTGATTGAAGCGGCCTATCGTCAAATTTTCTTCCACGCCTTTGCCGTCGATCGGGAGCGTTTCTTAGAGTCCCAATTGCGCAATGGCCAAATTACTGTTCGTGAATTCATTCGGGGGCTCTGCTTAGCCAGTACCTTCACGAAAAGCTTCTACAACCTCAACAGCAATTATCGCTTCGTTGAGCATTGCATTAACCGCGTTCTCGGTCGCGCTCCCTACAACGAACAGGAAAAGATCGCTTGGTCGATCGTGGTAGCAACGAAGGGTCGGGCGGGTTTCATTAATGCGTTGCTCGATAGCGAAGAGTACCTCACCAATTTTGGCGATAATACGGTGCCCTATCAGCGTCGTCGCACCTTGCCCTCTGGTGCCGCTGAGGTTCCCTTCAATATCCAAAATCCTCGCTACGACGAGTACTATCGCGCCAAGTTGGGCTTCCCTCAAATTGTTTGGCAGTCTACTGTCAAGCGCTTTACGCCCCAAGAACAGCAGGCCAAGGCTGGCAATCCCGCCAATTTCTTGGATATGGCTCGCGGCTTGTCCACGCCCCCGATCGGTCAGCCGGTTGTCTCGGCCATGAATGTTGACTTTATTAATGGCGTTCCCCGCCGTTAATCCCAAGACTTCGATTGGGTCACCGGATCTGTCCCAAGGATTGGGCTGAATAACGAGTTTGATGACCACGGTTGGCTGGATTCAGCCAACCGTTTTTGTTGCCTTGGCATCCGGCTGAGGCAATCCAGGGGACAGGGGTCGATCGCCCATTGTGGACACTCCATCTATCATAAATGGGTGCTCAAAAGTCAGTTTCTAAAAAATTTGTTACTATAGAACCCAATTTTAGTCCGGTTTGGGGTAGAAGGATCTGGGGCGATGGCATGCCTTGCTTCGGTGTCTGGTTGACGACCACTGTTCTGACGACCACTGTTCAATTGTTGCGGAAAGGTCATCTATGGAAAACCATCAAATTCCTGGGGAAATGATTTGGAGACTGCCGGGTTCCGATGAAATTGCGCTCCATTTGCGCACTAGTCCCTCTGAACCCTGGCGGCATTACAAGGACTGTCCGGAATTTGCTCAGCCCGATTCTCCCAATTTCTCTGAGGGCTATCCCACGTTCGTTTCTTTATTGAAAAAAAATTGGAAGGCTCTATAGAGTCTGCTCAGGTCTGTCTACATGACAGGAACCCTGACAAATCATTGCGGGCTCTCTCTACGGCTTTTTCAGTCTGGTGCTTCCTTTGCGGGATGCGGGATGAAGTGCGGGCTCTCTGGGCCTGGGAGGGCGTTTTTTGATGCCTTGAGGGTGGTTCTAGGGCCAATCCCTATGCAGGGGCAGAACAAGGGACAGAACAGACTATCCGGGCGGAGGTGACTCCTGGGCGGAGGTGGCTCCTGGGCGGGGGGATGGGGGGAGTCGTTTTCAGGACGGGGGCTTCAACGGTTGGGGACTTAACATTTTGTAGTTTTTTTGCGCTCCTCGGCACTCTACGATCTAGGGGGAGTCCTTTGGCTGACTATCTTCATCTCTAGGAGAATTTCCTTCCTAAGTTGAACTTTTGTTAAGAAATGCCAAGTTCTGAGAACTTGTAACAAATGTGGCTCCAATGGCGGTGTATAAAGAGATCCTGAAGGGGATTTGCAGCAAGCATTTGTTGACTAGCTCATTCTTCCTTGACCGAAGATGCGCCTTTTCTCATTTCACTGCCATGCTTTCTCATTTTGAAGCGTTGTTGCGGTACCGATGAAGTTCTGGTTTTGCGTTGAGGTAAGGGGCTCTGGTTTGATGCTGGAGTCGGGCGTCACGGGCTAAGGCTGCTCGCCTTCCAGGCTGCTCGAGCAGGCTGACATTCAATGGGCTCGCGCCTGTTGTTAAGCAAAAAAAACATTTACTCATCCAAGTAAATTTAGGAGATTTCAAAAATGCTAGACGCATTTGCAAAGGTTGTTTCCCAAGCCGATGCGCGGGGCGAGTACCTGAGCGCTGCTCAGATCGATGCTCTTAGCGCGATGGTTGCTGATGGTAGCAAGCGCATGGATGTGGTTAACCGCATCACCGGTAATGCCTCTTCCATCGTTGCGGATGCTGCTCGCTCTCTGTTTGCTGAACAGCCTCAATTGATCGCTCCTGGTGGCAATGCTTACACCAGCCGTCGCATGGCTGCTTGCTTGCGCGATATGGAAATCATTCTCCGCTATGTCACCTATGCAATCTTCGCAGGTGATGCTTCTGTCCTCGATGACCGTTGCCTCAATGGTCTGCGCGAAACCTACCTGGCCCTCGGTACCCCCGGTGCTTCCGTGGCTGTTGGCGTTGGCAAAATGAAGGATGCTGCTCTCGCTATCGCTGGCGACCGCAATGGCATCACTCAAGGTGATTGCTCGGCACTCATGGCTGAAGTTGCTGCTTATTTTGATAAGGCTGCTGCTGCTGTTGCCTAGTTTTTTCTCGGAGGGTTCCCTCTTACCCTTCCCTTCTGGGCTGGATGGTTTTCCCTCTAATCTCTTTGTTTTTCAACCAATGGCTTTTGTAATTTCTGGGAGATACTAATGAAGACCCCTATCACTGAAGCAGTTGCAGCTGCTGATTCTCAAGGTCGTTTTCTGAGCAGCACTGAACTGCAAGTCGCCTTCGGTCGCTACCGTCAAGCTGCTTCTGGGCTCGCTGCCGCTAAGGCTCTGAGCGAAAAGGCATCCTCTCTCGCTGAAGGCGCTGCCAATGCTGTCTACCAGAAGTTCCCTTACACCACCACCATGTCCGGCAACAACTTCGCTTCTACCGCTACCGGTAAGGCTAAGTGTGTCCGCGATATCGGTTACTACCTCCGCATGGTCACCTATTGCTTGGTCGTCGGTGGCACTGGCCCCATGGATGATTACCTCGTTGCTGGTATCGCTGAAATTAATAAGACCTTTGACCTCTCCCCTAGCTGGTACGTTGAAGCCCTGAAGTACATTAAGGCGAATCATGGCCTCTCCGGTGACTCCGCTGTGGAAGCTAATTCCTACCTCGATTACGCTATCAATGCTCTCTCCTAATTAATCTTTCTTGATTATTTAAACCCGAAGGTACAAAACCTTCGGGTTTTGATGTTCCTGCTCCTTAAGCTATGCTAGACGACTCCGATTTTCAATTTGCTGAGCCCCTGACCCTAGACCAGGCATTAGCCAATCTGAAGGGCGATGACCTAGGGTTACGCTTTTATGCCGCTTGGTGGTTTGGCAAGTTTCAGGTGAATCATCCCGAGGCGATCGATCTCCTCATTCTCGCCCTAGAGGATACTGACGACCAGACCCCTGAAGGTGGGTTTCCCCTGCGACGGAATGCAGCGCGCGCCCTCGGAAAACTCGGAGACCAGCGAGCCGTTCAGCCTTTAATTCGATCGTTGGATTGTTCTGATGGGTATGTCCGTGAAGCCGCAGCCAATTCCTTAGAGCTATTGGGTGATCCAGCCGCCATACCGCCGCTACTGACATTAGTGCAATCCGGGTTAGAGAATGGACAAGTCTCACCACTGATGGCCAATTCCCAGCCCTTTGATGCATTGATTGAGGCCCTTGGGACCCTTCGGGCCACCCATGCAGTCCCGTTCATTCTGCCGTTTTTAGAGCATCCGCTGGAACGTGTTCAGTATGCCGCCGCCCGCGCCCTCTATCTCTTGACAGGAGAAGATCGGTTTGGCTTCCTACTCGTTGAAGCCCTCGAAGGTGACAACTTACAACTCCGACGCACTGCCCTCTCCGACCTCGGCGCGATCGGATTTCTCCCAGCCGCTGAACCCATCACCCAGACTTTAGCCGAAAATAGTTTAAAGTTAGTCGCCCTAAAAGGCATCCTAGAAGCACAGATTGACCCCACTCATCTGGATTACCTTTCACCACAAGTGGGGCAGGTCTTAGAGTTAATGGATTCTTTGCTGTAGTTGGGATTGGGTCGCATGTCTTCTGCAATTGCTTTAACGTTACTCCACAACATTGAACAGGCTGATTCTGCGTCCAAGTTAGCGGACGCCGTTCAGCTTCTAGCGGATGCGGCCATGCCGGAAACCGTGCCCCACTTAATCAAAGCACTGGGGTACAATAATCCGGGAGCAGCCCTGGCAGCCATTGACGGGCTCGTCAAAATTGGACAACCCGCCGTTGAGCCCTTATTGAACCTACTCGATGATTACAACTACGGTGCGCGCGCTTGGGCGATTCGCGCCCTCTCCCTCATTGGAGACCCACGCGCCCTCCCAGTCTTGCAGGAAGCAGCCCTAAATGACTTTGCCCTCAGTGTTCGTCGGGCCGCAGCTCGCGGCCTAGGATTCATTGATTGGCCCAGCCTATCCGCCTCACAGAACGATATTCAAGAGACCATCCAAGTTCTTCTGCAAGTACTGCAAGACCCCGAATGGGTTGTTCGGTTTGCTGCAACCACTGCACTGCACAACCTCGCCACCCTTCAGCACAATCCTGGACTCCTCGAACAACTCCAGACCCTCGTTCATAACGACCCTTCACTCACCGTCCGAGCCAGAGCCCAATGGGCAATTCAATCAATCGCCGCCCTTGAACCATAGAACAGTCCGATCGTCCTTAACCATCCTCCCCCACCCAAATTTTCAAGTTAGAGGCACACTCACATGGCTGAAACCCTAAGCCCGATCGTCAAAGAACTGATCTTAAAAGCCAAAATTATGAACTTTCAGGCTTGGTTTCCAGCCCATCCCGCAGCCTCCATTGCCCTATTCCAGACAGCCGATCAAAACGATCGTTGGCTATCCGACGAAGAACTAGAATCCATTGCCACCGCCGCCCCTAAGAAAGCCCAATTCATTCCCGTTGCAAAAATATTTCGGGATCATGCAGCAGACATCGTCGATCAAGCCCGAGCCTCCGTCCTACAAAAGTTTCCAGGGATTACGGAACCCGGCGGCGGCTTATACCCAGAGATGCGGGCAGAAGCCTGTTGGCGAGATTTTCAGCACTTTCTGCGCTCCATTTCCTACGCGATCGCCGGCAATGTTCCCGACTACCTCAGCCAGCAGGGACTCCATTTTATGGAAGCCCTGTATTTAGAACTGGCAGTGCCCTTAGATGCCATGACCGCTGGAATTGACGCCCTCGCGGAAGCGTCCCGTCCTTACCTAGAGCCTAGCGATTATAGTCAAATCAAACCCTTTTTCCAGCATCTCTCCAGTTACCTTTCCCATTTCGGTCAAGATTAACTAATTTAGGTTCCAAGCATTGCTGCAAGTTTAGTCATAGCAATCATCTAACTGAATTAGCGTGTTCAGAAGTACCATGGTGCCCTGAACACATTGCTGATCCGCCGTGTATTCATCTACAGAATGGCTAATCCCCGATCGACTAGGGACAAAAATCATTCCCATATCTGTGATTCGACCCATTTCCTGCGCATCATGTCCAGCCCGACTCGGCAACTCCAGCGTTGGGAGCTGTAATTGCTGAGCCACGGTTGCAATCACCGCCATAATTTGTGGTGCCGCTAACGTAGGCCGAATCTGGAGCGTTGGTTGGATCGTAATTTCCGTTCCGGTAGACCGAGCGATGTGCTCACAAGTCGATCGAATTTGCGCAACCAAACCATCTAAATGAGCCTGGGACAAATCCCGCAGATCAATGCGTAAATCCACCTGTCCCGCGATCGTATTCGTCGCATTGGGAGAAACCGTCAGATAGCCCACCGTCGCCACCTGATCGCCGGGAGTAGCCGTCGCAAGCTGATTCACAGCGACTACTAACTGAGCCGCCGCCAGCAAAGCATCCTGGCGAGCATTCATCGGTGTGGTTCCCGCATGGTTGGCCCGTCCCATCACGGTGACCGCAAAGCGATACTGCCCCACGACACCTGTGACAACGCCAATTTCCACCCCAGCCGCTTCTAGAACACCGCCTTGCTCCACATGCAACTCCACAAACGCTGCAATGTCTGACCGTTTTGCCCCAGCGCCCGTCAGTTGAAATCGCTTTGCCGTGGCAATTTCAGCCCAATTCCCCCCGATTTTTTCCAAACAGCTTTCGATCGACGTCCCATCCAGCCTTGCATAGAGCGTCGGATCATCCACCAGTTCCCCCGCCATCGCCTTGGAGCCAATCACCGATCTCTCCTCATCCGTGAACACAATCACCTCGATCGGGTGGCGGAGGCGCAATTGGTTATCACACAACGTTTGCACCACTTCAAGGCCCGCCAGCACCCCTAGACAGCCATCGAACTTCCCCGCCACAGGCACCGTATCAATGTGGGACCCCGTCGCTAAAGCGGGTAACTCGTTCTGGGTGCCTGCATACCGTCCAATCAGGTTACCCGCTGCATCCACCCGCACAGTCATGCCCGCATCCACCATCCGTTGCCAAACCCATTGTCGGGCTTGAACGTCAGTATCACTAAAGGCAATGCGGCAGACACCGCCTGTCTCCAATTGACCGATCGTCGCCAGTTCATTTAATCGTTGAATTAAGCGATCGGCATCGATGGTCAGAGAATCGATCGGCAAAGGTGGCAATTGAGTCACAGTCGTTTGCAGAAATTGGTCAGTTACACCAGCTCCAGCATACAGAGAATCACTGGAATCAGCAATGGAACCTCCCAATCAGCAATACAAAGTATGTCAGAGTTCACTCATTTCATCATTAAATCAACCATTAAATAGAGTCACGCTCCAAGAGAACTGTAGTGATTGCAACAAAAAACCTAGACAGTCTGTGGATACAGCCTTGATTATCCGATCGGCTCAGGGGAATGACGATCGACTGACAGAGGTTCTAAATAAGCCCGATCGCCATCTTTTTCCAACACTTGATTCACCGTTGTTAAAACCGTTTGGGCCATCGTTGCAATGTCAGGATCATCAAATCCATACTGGGCCGATCGCTGATGGAGCGTTCGATCGGGAACCGTGGCCCGTCCCGGTAACGTCCGATCGAGAATCAGCCCCTTTAACAACGCCAACAAACTCCCATAGCGAGGCAACTCACAACTGTCAAACGCCTTAAACTCAATCCGTCCCACCTCCGCCGGAATTTGAGCCAGCTTCGTCAGCGACGGATCGGATAGAATCACATCCTGCGGAGTTGCCACAAACACCAACGCCGCTGGTCTCGCCCCCGTACGGTAGAACGTACGCACAGACTGCCCCGACCAGGGTTGGCCTTGGTAGATCGATCGACCATAGCTAAACGGCAAAATATAAGGACTGTAGTAGGTTAACTTCCGCCCCCAATCCACCAGATCCGCCATACTCGCACCCACCACCGACAGATTCAAATCCGGCCCGTAGGTCACCATCGGTAAATGCTCCGTGCGATCCTCCGGTGAACTGTTCAAACGTTGTTGTTCATACTCATTCAGCGGCGGGTCAGGAATAAACTGCGTTTGGTTAGGATTAAAGCTCGTTAAAGTCGGCATAAAGCCAAACGTCTGAGCCACCCGTTGCAAATGCTGGAAACTCATCGTTAATTCCGCGATCGTATCCGCGATCGAAGCATGAATTGTTGTCCGAATTTCAATGCCCTTGGGTACACAGTTCACCAAATTGCCCAGCGGATCAAATCGTTCAATCCCCTCAATATACCAGCGCTTACGGCGAATCCCCGCATCTCCCATCCGCAACTGTTCAGCATCCGATTGATATTCCGGAAGCCGTTCAATGATGGTTGCAAACTCACCATAGGTTGTATTGGTAAAGTCAGCAAACTCACCATTCGATCGAACGAAAGCAACTTCATGTTCAATTCCAAATTGAAACTGCATAGATACACACCTGAATCAATAAAAAATGAGTCGAAAAAATGCACTAAAGCCAATGGTTCACAACTTTGCTAACAGACACACAAGGATCAGACTGGAAATGAAGTTTTTCCAATTTGTATTTGAGGAAGGAAGACACCTGAGCTCCATGACAGGACGGTTTGAGATCAAGACTACGATCGGGATCCACCACTAATTGACCATAGCAATGGCGCAGGCTCCCCCCTTCCAGATAGTGCAGAACCGCCTTCAAACGTTGCTGCTCTGGTTGGCGCTCCAAAACCTGGTGGGCGATCGCAACCCCAGCCCAACCCCAACCTAGCTGCATCCACAGACTCCGTTCCATCACCTGCAACTCCGGCGGCAAAATCCCCCACCCCCGATAGATCTGCGACAGCAGTTGAAGATTCCCCGATCGCGTCAAAACCGACTTCAGCGAAAAGGGATTAAGACGTGCATAGTAACGACCATCCGGAAAAGTAATCGCCGTCGGCGCAAACCGATGCCCCCCAAAATGACTACTACGCCAAACTTGAATTGTCCGATCGGATTCAACCAGAGAACTGACGACTTTACACGCCTGGGCATAAAAAGGATTGCCATAGCGAGCACAGCATTGGTCATGGCTGCCATGGGTACAAATTAACAGATCCTGCCCCCGATCGCACATTCTGGCAGGCAATGGCGGTTGGGAAAAAAACTGCCGGATCACCTGTGCCGCTTGCTCCAGCCCTTGAACTGAAAATTCATAACGATCGTAACCCTGACAAAACCCCTCAGTCTTTTGGCGATAGATTAAAACCGTTTGGCATCCCGTTGCTTGAGTGGTATTGCGATGGATCAGTAAAAATCTAACCGATGCAAAATCGTGCTGTTGACCAAACCGTTGCTGGTTAAGTTGATGGTTAAATTTTCCAAAAGGCTGACTCTCCCATTGGGAAATCGATTGCCCCGTAGAATTCCGAGTTTGAATATCTTGCATCACCTGACGCAATCCTTCAGGTACCACCCGACTATCGATCGCATTGGCAGCCCAAGGTTGGGGACATTCTACTAAAACATAGGTCTGTACTGGCGATACCGTTCCGATCGGGTCTTCCTGGGCACAGCGCGAAGCCTCTGCGCAAAAGAATTTTTCCATGACTCAACTCCAAAGCCTTCCTCTTTTCCAAGGCATCGATTTCTATGTATGCGCTCCTTTCAATACAAGAAAAAGGGAAATCGGTCAGTCCAAAGACACCCTATTTCCCAAACGTCACTCCAAACAGGTCTCATACAGTCAATCTACAGAAAAATACAAAACAGAGCAGAAGATAGATTCTATCGATGAATTCTGAGGTCATACACGATCGAATGCTATCTCCCGCCCTGAACCTAGCTTTTCAGAAACTTTGCCTGCTCACAAGCAATGGTAATTAATCGAAATCTTCCCGCGATCGAACCCTAATATGGCTCCTATCAACTGACAGCAACCCCTTAACCTTCTACCGCACTGAGAGCCCGCTCCACCCGACGGAAGTCAAACCCCATCGCGCGCAATGCGTGCCACAGATGACCTTGCAGGAAGAAGAACGCCAAGAAGAAATGAGTATTCGCCAACCAAGCCCGGGCAGTATGTTGACCCATCGGCAGCACGATCGAATCCGCAAAATAGGGAGCAACCCCAAATTTCACATTCAGGACTGGGCCATAAAATTCCACCGGATAGGCCGTGGTATTGACTGCACAGAAATAAGCAGCGACAAATCCAGCCAGGGCAATCCCCCCTAGGGAATAGGACAAAATCGCCTCACCAGAAAAGAGCAGCACTTTTTTCGCCCAAGCCAGCGGTGGCACCAGAATATGCCAAATCCCGCCACCGACCAGCATCAAGCCCACAAAAATATGGCCACCGACGATATCTTCCAAGTTATCCACCGTCGCAAAGTGGGTTTGATAGCCAAAAATAGTCAGGGGATCTAGCGTAGGAGCCGTCACAGCCCGCACCGTTTGGGTTGCAGCATCATACAGCCCCCCATTCATGGCATACCAGGCAAACAGCAACGCCCCAGCTCCCAGGAACAACAAATGGTGGCCCAAAATTAAGCCCAACTGTTTGGGATCTTCCCAATCGAAGTGGAACTTTTTCGCACGCCCTTCCGCATCTTTCAAACTAGCCGGAGCTTTAAACGTGTGGAACAGCGCACCCGCACCCAGCACCGCCGAAGCAATTAAGTGAACCACCCCCACCACAAAGTAGGGATAGAGATCCACAATTTTTCCGCCATCGCCAACCCCCAAGCCCAAGCTAGCCAAGTGGGGCAGCAGAATGAATCCCTGTTCGCCAAGGGGAAGCTTGGGATCGAACCAAGACAGCTCATACAGAGTAAACGCCCCAGCCCACAGAGTCGTCAATGCAGCCTGCCCCACATGGGCCGCCACAAATAATCCCGATTTCTCCGCGAATCGTGCGTTACCTGCCCACCAGTCATACTTGACTGTGGCGTTTCCATAACTTTGCATCCAGCCCTCCTTCTTTGGGCGATCGAAATAATCATTCAAAAGCAAAATCTATCTATTGCAAGTCTTATTCAATAAGACCGTGATTCCTAAATTACAGTAATTCTCAAAAAGATCAAGTTAAGTTTCGTAAACGATCGAGAAAGATCCCCCAGCAAAACCCTTTAAAAGTGGCTTGAATAGGCAATTATCGGCACTTAGAAAGATAATCTATGCAACCCCAGACAAAGAACTGGGTAGCAACAACTTCTTTTTATTGATATTGACTCTCAATAAATTTTCAATTAAGCTCAACTACAGTCGAGAGTCGTTACTCAATCTTTAGAGAACGCTCTTCTCTCTAGATGGACGGGGTCTACGGCAAGTCGGCAGCTGTTCGCCGTAGACTTTCTTTCTTAGTAGATTTCTTTCTTAGTAGATTTCTTTCTTAGTAGATTTCTTTCTTACGTGATACGACCAGACTGATTCACCAGACTGATTCACCAGTTTTCCATTTTCCTAAATCATTCCGACTTTTTGAGTAAATACCATGCTGATCAATCAGTGCATAACCGCTAACACAGTGATGTCTAAAGAGTATCCAGAAGTTCTTTGGGTAAACGTTAGCCCTAGCTTAAAACGATTCGATCGACCACTCATTCAGCATTTAGCCCAGCATTCCAAAATTGCCTATTGGGAATATCAAGTGCAGTATGACGCAGCTTCTTCCATCGAGACTGCGATCGTCTTACTCCAGGATTATTTAAAACACTGTTCTAAACCGATTCACTTGATTGGCCATGGTTTAGGAGGTGTAGTTGCTTTGACCTATGCCCGTCAATTTCCCGATCGGGTGCGATCGCTGAGTCTCTTGGCCGTGGCTCCCCAACCCGCCATTACTTGGCACAGCCATTATTACGTCCAACGACACTTACTGCCCTGTAGCCAAGTTCAAGTTCTAGCGCAAGTTGCCCGCACTCTCTTCGGCCCTGCTGCGCCCTATCCCATCACACCCCTCATCCACGCCCTCGCCAAAGATATAGACTGCGCGCCCTCGCCCCACTCCCTCTACAAAGTAACAACCTTACCCGAAGGCGGCGTAGACGTTCCTCTCATGATTTGCCATAGCCAAACCGATAGCGTCATTTCCCAGCCCCTCATGCAGCGCTGGCTTAAATGGTTTAAACCGGGAGATACGTTCTGGACTTGTCCAACCGGACATCATTTTTTCCATTACAGTGCACCCGAATTAGTCAATCAGCAACTACACAAATTTTGGAACCAGGTACACCAGCGTGAAACACGTCATCACCATCTTGTCTGTGCCTAGAAAATTGAAAAATCTCTGTTTGAGAACTCATTAATCTATTTTTTAAACATTAATCCATTTCATTCGCCGCTCATCCACATTAGCTAGGGTATTACCATGCGTGTTGCAACCCTGATTTTGCCACCCACCCTTCAATCCCAGCAATTCAGCGCCACAAACCGAGTTTCTGCATCCACGATCGTATCGGCCTATCCATCCGTTTCCCCCCCTCCATCGCCCCCATCCGATCTGAGTTATGAATACTTTCAGCGGGGAAATATCCTTCCAGGACAGCTACAACTGTATTGGAAAATCCATAGCGGGATCGTGCGAACCAATACCTGGGATTCCGAAGGCATCTTCAAAACCGTTGGCATTTGGGGAGCGGGTAACATTATTGGCCCAGGCTTAAGTGTCTTGGAACCCTATCAGATGGAATGTTTGTCCACCGTCAAGGTAGAACCCATCCGCCACTTGCATGATTTTGCAGAAGTTTTGATCCAGCAACAGCAACAGACCGAAGCATTACTCAACATCATCCTCACGCGACAAATCCAGCAGCGTCTTGTCAAAGTCTTTTTGTGGCTAGCCGATCGCTTTGGACAGGACTGGAGCAATGGAGCCAGAATCATTAACCTTCGGCTGACCCATCAACATCTCGCCGATCTGGCAGGTACAACGCGAGTAACTGCGACCCGATTGATTAACCAGTTAGAGCAAACTCAGCAAATTCAACGCTTACCCCAATATCGCTTTGTCATTTATCCTGCAAGCAATCATCACCAGCCCTGACTCGACTGTCCCTATCCTGAGCCTTCACAGCTTGATCGATCGTGATATCCAGGACAACCCAAACTCCAATCTTGGGGATCAATCCCTCACAAGTTCCTCATGGTGTTGGGTTATATCTAAACCTATCCACTCGTAGACCCATCGCCGTAACCTAGGCTGAGAGAGGAGGCTCACAGTATGTTTGAAAAGATATTAGTCGCGATCGATCGATCTCCATCCCATCATTCCGTCTTTGAAGCTGCTCTAACGTTGGCAAAAGCGCTATCTGGGAAGCTGATTCTGCTAGCGGTTCCATCATCCGACGATCCAGCTTGTCCCCATTTACCCACGTTAAATACCAATCTCTATCCCCTGGGCTTCGATCGAACGGTAACGGAAGTCTACGAAGAACTATGGGAAATTTATACCAAAAAAGGCGAAGAATTTTTAACCCAGTTAGTGGAAGAAGCAAAACACGCAGGCATTGAAGCAGAGTTTTTGCAAATTCCTGGTAATGCAGGGCGAACCATTTGTGCAACGGCCCAAGAACTCCAAGTGGACTTAATTGTCCTTGGGCGTCGAGGCTACTCTGGACTCAATGAACTCTTTTTAGGCAGTACGAGTAATTATGTGTTGCACCATGCCCCTTGCTCCGTACTCACCATACAGCATTGTTTCACCCCAATTCCACCAGACGCCCCAGCCACCCAAGCAAAAACCAAATCTAGCCCTGCAACCACAATCGCCACACCATCCACATAAAATTGGTGCCGCCATGGGAGCCGTTGTTGGCGGGATTACAGGACTGGCCTTCATTTGGATGATGAATTCCCATCTGCGATCGTAACGCATAAACCACCAGCATCCAAATCTCTCCCCTTTCCCCTTGCAAGCGTTGACCATTACGGTAGATTATCGGGGTCAATGCCCTGCGATCGTAGATAGGCTTCGAGGCGTGCTCGTGCTTGCTGTGCCTGCTCTTTGGCCAGTCGTTCCTGCTGTTCACGCAGTTCCGCTTGTTCCTTAGCGAGACGTTCCCGTTCCTTTGCAAATCGTTCCCGCTCTTTGGCTAAGCGTTCCCGTTCTTTGGCTAAGCGTTCCCGCTCTTTGGCCTGTCGTTCCACTTCGGTGTCCGTCAGCAACCAGTTTCCCTCCGCATCACACCAGCGCAGCCAATGCTGGGGAATCCCGCGAAAAGTACCATTCCACAATCCTAGTGCCAGCTTGATTTCAGGAATCCAGATCAATGGATGATTGGGCGCGATCGCTTGTTCTTCGTACTGTCCATCAACTAATCGGAAATACCGTAGGCGGCGATCGGCTTCATTAAACACCAAATAATTGGGAATTTGCAGAATTTGTTCGTAGACGGTGAACTTATTGGGGGGCTTGCCGGGTGGAGAAGCCGGTAAAGGCTTGTTGGCAAAGGGCCCTAAATCTTCCGCTTCAGTCCCTGGAGACAGGAATTCAATCACCATCACAGGGTTCACTTTCTCATCCCAGGTGACGTAGCTCGATCGGGTGGTTTTGCCTCGATACAGACGGGGGACACCGACAACTAAAAACCAATCGGGCCGCTTATACCAGCTTGTGTTGTTGGGATCGTAGTAGAGATTGAGGTCAAAGGCGCAGAAGATTTCGCTAGCCGCATAGTCCGTGAGACGCAATGTCTCAGCCAGTAATTGGGGTTGAATTCCATGAAATTCGTCGGGCAAACCGGGCTCCAGAGGGTCATCGCTAGGGAGGTCATGCATGGTCGGTAAAGCATCCATGCTGGGCAGCGGCGTGGTGGCGATGGTCTCCGACGGACCAGAGGTCATCGGTTGGTTCATGGTTGAACGGCTCCTAGGCTGCAATGCCATTATTTTAGCATCGGTTCGAAGTGGGAACATTGCAGCTCGGATGCTAACCCATCCAATTCTACTAGCGATCGACAGAGTTTGACTGCAAGGGTTCCCAATCAAATCTGATAGTACCAACAATCAATTTCTTTGAGAATAATTTTCCGAATCGAGGGTCGTTCGATCGTACCTTGTTTTTCCAACTGATTCAGTAATCGTGTAACCGTTACCCGAGTCGTTCCCAATAAATCTGCAATATCTTGATGAGTCAGGCGGAAATTAATCACCGCACCCAGAGAAGATTCCTCTCCAAATCGATCACTCAACCAAACCAGTAACCGAACTAACCGTTCCTCCATCCGACGGTAACTCCGAATCATGGTTAATTCTTCCAACTGCTGAAGGTGATACCGCAGCAGATCAGCTTCCCCCTGCCAATCGGGCGATCGCAGCGCCGTAGCCTGTACAGGGGAATGCACTCTAACTCATAGGGCGTTCTGCAGGAAATAGGCTGTCCTACGCAATCTCCCGGCCCCCACAACCCCAAGACAACCAATGTACCATCTTCACCAAACGTCAGCGATCGCACGACCCCTTGATCAATTTGCCACAGCGTATTCGCATCTGTTGGCAGCGTCGATCGTAGGGAAAACTTCTGGGAAACCCGTCCAGAACGACCCAGCGATGAAATAGGCATGAGAGAAGAAACATTCAGCAATGGGGAGGGGTTCTGGGAACGCACGTTAGCTGAACGATCTAACCTACTGAGATAAGCTACCATTCCAAATCTCCACACCAACACGATCGAGATATTCCAACGCCGAACGAATTTGGGACTGCTCCCCATCCAATGTCAAATCAAACCACCCACCCCCACTAGCTTTTTGATCTAAAATAGCCGCCTTAATATTCACCACCAAGTGATAGTCCGTAATGAGCTGGTAAATGATAGGCACCTGATGAAGTGCTTGGGGAATTTGCATCCGAATTCTGTGCTTCATAATTGTTGCCTCCAGAGAAGTCCTTAAGTCAGTTAACCGAATCATCTGCCCAAATCAAATACCTAAATCAAAAGCAGGGTTTGCCAGCCTTGCCGAGAGGAAGGATTTAATCTACAGTAAATCGATCGGAATACCGTACTTGATGTTTCCCATACTACGCGAGGCAATAGATGGCGTCAACTATTAAAATCCGATTTTCCGATCGATAAACCGGATTTTGTAGCGCGATCGCTGAAAAGTCCTGTGCTATAAGCGTTACAGCAACTTCACGATCGATCGACTGTGACCCAGTCCAGGGTTCAGCTCGCTAAGCGCTGCAAAGAGAATTTTCAATCCTCAGTGTGGCGAGTATCGTAGAAGAACGTTTTGCAGTATCTTGCTGTTGCAGTACGTGCTTCTATGCCTCGCCCCCGCTCAACCATGATGAACTGGAAACCCCATCCCAAAGCAGTTCAGTCCTTCGGAGTGCTTCTACTGATCGGAGCCAGCCTTGAACTTTTGACCCGCATTGGCGGTGAATTTCTCTGGTTCCAAGAAGTGGGCTATTCCACCCTCTGGTTGCAGCGTACCCTGACCCAGGGCGGCATTGGCTTGATGGTCTTTGGTGTGACCGCTAGCTACCTTCTGGCCAACCTGCGCCTAGCCCGCCGCTGGAAATATCCAGCACCGACACCCACCCCGCCTCGCTTCTCAACGGCTGCTAATCTCCCACCGGCCACCCCCGATCGATCGCCCCGTCCCACCCCCCTAGGATGGCCGATCCTCTTTCCCCTCGCAGGAGGAGCCAGTTTAGGCACGATTGCGCTCCTGTGGTATTACGGCAGTATTGCAGTCCAGAGTTTGCAACTGTCTGCCTCCCAACAATTTCTAGCTGTTCCTATTCGCTTTCAACCAGAAATTTTAGGAACCCTTCTGTCCCAGATGCTTGCCCACGACTGGGCTATTTGGCTCGGGCTTGTGAGTGTCTTGGCCGTGCTATGGAAACCTCAACGCATTCTAAATGGATTGGCGATCGGGTTTTCCGCGATTGTTTCAGCCATCCTCTCCCAGCATTGGGATAAATTTCTGCAAGCTTTGTATGCGAATTCCTTTAACGTTAAAGATCCCGTTTTCCAATCTGATTTTTCATTTTATATTTTACAGTTGCCTATTGCGCAGTTATTTGAATTTTGGTTAACCGGCTTAGCTTTCTTTGGTTTTGTCTCCGTTGCTTTGGTTTATCTGCTCTCCGCCAATAGTTTGAGTGAAGGTAAATTTCCGGGGTTTTCCTGGTCACAAAAACGACATTTATACGGCCTCGGTAGCGTTCTCATGGGCGTTGTGGCCTTGGGCTATTGGCTCAGTCGCTATGAGTTGCTGTATTCCTCACGGGGCGTCACCTTTGGCGCGAGCTATACTGACTTGACTGTCCAACTGCCTGCGGATACTTTGCTCAGTTTACTAGCAGGCGCGATCGGGCTTTATTTCCTCTGGCGCAACCGCTTCTGGCCCCAGGAACCTTCCAGTCGGCGACGGGTGGTGTACTTGGTGGGAATTTATCTCGCGTTAGCAGGCTTGTTAGGCGCGGGACTGCCGACTCTAGTACAATCGGCCATTGTGCAACCCAACGAGCTCGCGCGGGAACGTCCCTATATTGAACGAACGATCGCCCTGACGCGCAAAGCATTTAACTTAGACAACATTGATGTACAGCCCTTTAATCCCCAAGGTAAGCTGACAGAAGCCGATCTACAAACCAATGATTTGACGATTCGCAATATTCGCCTGTGGGATGAGCGACCTTTATTAGAAACCAATCGCCAACTTCAGCAAATTCGATCGTACTACCGTTTTCCGGGTGCTGATATCGATCGCTACGTGCTCCCAGAAACCGGAACCCAACCTTCAGCCCAATCGCGCCAACCCACTCCAGCCCCCAGCAATGCTGCCAGCAGTCGCGAACAACGGCAAATTCTAATCGCAGCGCGGGAACTGGACTATGCAGGAGTCCCCAAACAGGCACAAACTTGGGTCAATCGCCATTTAATTTACACCCATGGCTATGGATTCACCCTCAGCCCGGTTAATACCGTTGGGGTGGGTGGGCTGCCAGAATACTTCGTCAAAGATCTCGGCGTTGGCCCCGGTGGGTCCCTTTCCACATCCAGCGAAGCGATTCGGAACAGTATCCCGATCGGTCAACCCCGGATTTACTACGGTGAACTGACCAATAGCTATGTCATGACCGGAACACGGGTGCAGGAATTGGATTATCCCAGCGGTAGTGACAACGTTTACAACACCTACGATGGTCAAGGGGGCATTCAAATTGGCACCGGCTGGAAACGCTGGCTGTTTGCCAAATACCTGAATGATTGGCGGATGGCCATTACACCAGAGTTCTTACCCCAAACCCGATTATTGATGCGCCGGAATATTTACGATCGCATCCAAGCGATCGCGCCCTTTCTGCGCTATGACCGCGATCCCTACCTAGTCGTTACTGATGTTAACGCTGGCAAGACCAATGCTATCAATCCAGGCGGGAAATCTGCACCATCACCGAACTATCTCTATTGGGTGATTGATGCCTATACGATTAGCGATCATGCACCTTACTCTGATCCCGGTGAAGATCAGATTAATTACATTCGCAATTCCGTTAAAGTTGTCATCGATGCCTATAACGGATCGGTTAATTTTTACATTGCTGATTCCACTGATCCAGTCATTCAAACCTGGGCCAAGATTTTTCCAACTTTACTGAAACCGCTAACTGCGATGCCTCAACCATTACAACAGCATCTCCGTTACCCGATCGACTTCTTTAACATTCAATCTCAACGCTTAATGACCTATCACATGACCGATCCCCAGGTCTTTTACAATCGCGAGGATGAATGGCAAATTCCCACGGAAATCTACGGCGATCAACTCCAGCCCGTCAAACCCTACTATCTAATTACCAGCTTGCCCACAGAGCCCTTTGAGGAATTTCTCCTACTGCGCCCTTTTACTCCCCGCCAACGAACCAATTTAGTGGCTTGGTTAGCCGCGCGATCGGATGGAACCCACTATGGTAAATTGCTGCTCTACATTTTCCCGAAGGAGCGACTCATCTATGGCCCCGAACAAATTGAAGCACGGATTAACCAAGATCCCGTGATTTCTCAACAAATTTCCCTCTGGAACCGCCAAGGCTCCCGCGCCATTCAAGGGAATTTGCTCGTGATTCCGATCGAGCAGTCCCTACTCTACGTCGAACCCTTATATTTAGAAGCAACCCAAAATAGTTTGCCGACCCTCGTGCGGGTCATTGTTGCCTACGAAAACCAGATTGTGATGGCTCCAACGCTGGATCAAGCCCTCGCAGCCCTGTTCCAAACCCAGAAGCCATCCCAACCCACGATCGTGCGTCCCGTCGAACCTCCCAGTCGCCCGTAAAGCGTGATCCTTGATTCAGGCACCCAAATGGCCAGATCCCCAGCTTTACCAAGCCCCCAGCTTTACCAGATCCCCAGATGACGACGAGCAAGGCGCAATTGGATGTTCCTTACTGCAATGTCTCCTACTGCAATGCCTCCTACTGCAATTTCTCCTACTGCAACGTTACCGCTGCACATTGGATAGGTAGGACTTCCTCCAGCGTCAAAGCCCGATCGGTCGTAATATGCCCGTCACAGCAAACCGTGCTAAAGAAAATGGGCTGGCCTAACTGATCAGAAAAATGCCGCTCTAAGAGTAGACGTGAAGTGATATCACCCAGTAACTCTGAAATATCCTTAGACAGAGGTGTTTTTTCATCTTGGTGGGTGACTCGGTAGGGAAAGGGTGTCTCGCCCACAATCTGCTTCACGGCTTGGTCAAAGTCATCGGGTCGGCGATCGAGAAATGCTTGAGCCTGCTGCGCCAGAAATTCATAGGCCAATGGAAAACGCTGGCGAATGTTTTCAAGGTGACTCTGGGTTAAATACACCTGTCTGGCAGTTTGACAATCCATACGCTATACACCCCTTAAAACAAGATTGGCAATTCAACTGATAACTTACTGGATAATCAGAAGCAATCAGAACGCAAATTCATAGAATGAATTCTTCGATCGTCCCTTGTTGCTTTTCTTATCATTTGTTAATCCATCCCCCAAATCACTCAAAAATCGGCAAAATAGTGGCTGGAATGAAACCATCCTGATAATATGGGAATGATAATCATTCTGCAACTCTTGACTCAAATTTTCCCGGTGGTGTCCTATGGTATCTGGTACAACGGCCTTTGGCGCAACGCTCCCTTCGGTTCCAGTCACGGTTCTCACGGGCTATCTTGGAGCAGGTAAAACTACTTTGCTGAACCGCATTTTGACCCATGAGCACGGTAAAAAAGTGGCGGTGATTGTCAATGAATTTGGTGAAGTTGGAATTGACAACCAACTGGTGATCGATGCTGACGAAGAAATTTTTGAAATGAACAACGGTTGCATCTGCTGCACGGTCCGGGGGGATCTGATTCGGATTATCGGCAATTTGATGAAGCGGCGGGATAAATTTGACCACTTGGTGATTGAAACAACAGGGTTAGCCGATCCCGGCCCCGTGATTCAAACCTTTTTTGTCGATGAAGATGTGCAGGCGCAAACCACTTTGGATGCAGTGGTGACGGTGGTGGACGCCAAGCACATTCACCAACATTGGGATGCCGACGAAGCCCAGGAACAAATCGCCTTTGCCGATGTGGTCTTGATTAATAAAACCGATTTGGTCTCACCGGAAGCATTGGCAGATTTAGAGCAGCGGATTAAGGCCATGAACGCGATCGCGAAAGTCTATCGCACCCAGGATGCAGCTGTAGACATGGATGCCATTTTGGGGGTTGGAGCCTTTGATCTCGATCGAACCCTGGAAATTGAACCGGGATTTCTCACTGAGGAACATGAGCACGAACACGATGAATCCGTCGGTTCTGTAGCCTTAGTCGAACCGGGAGCCGTCGATGCAGAACGATTAAATACCTGGCTCGGTCACTTGCTGCAAACCCAAGGAACTGACATTTTCCGGATGAAAGGGATTTTGAACATTGCCGGAGCCGATCGGCGTTTTGTCTTTCAAGGCGTCCATATGTTATTTGACGGCAGACCCGATCGGCCATGGAAGTCTAAAGAAGTGCGCAAAAATGAACTGGTATTTATCGGGCGCAACCTAGATGAGAAACAACTCCGTCAAAGCTTTCAAGCTTGCTTAGTGTTATAGCTTCGATCCTACCGACATATCCTACCTGCATGTCGTAATAGACAACGATTCAAGCAACACCATTGCAAGTGCAAGACGAATCCAATGACTGAGTTTAACCTGCAATGGCAGACAACACTAACGGACTACATTACGGCGATCGCTTGGTCGCCCCTCCAGCCTAGCTTAGCAGCCGCTTCAGCCGCAGGAGACCTGGTATTTTGGCCGGATTGCCAAGATCCGACACCGATTGTACTATTATCCCCCCAAGGACGCTCGATCGAGGGGTTAGCCTTTTCCCCCGATGGGCAATACTTGGCCGCTGCTGGACAGGCAGGAACCGTCTATTTATGGCATCTCCCCAATGTAAGCCATATCACCCAACCCATCCTCACCCTAGACCACCCCGGCCAATGGATCGAGCACCTGGCTTGGAGTCCCACTGCAAATTTATTTGCCTTTAGTGTAGGGAAATCCGTTCAGGTTTGGGATAGCGATCGTGCAGTTTTAGCCGCAACCCTAGCCTTCGATCGCTCCTCCGTTCTAGATTTGCATTGGCATCCGACAGGGGATTATTTAGCCATTGCAGGCTATCGGGGAGCCAGAATTTGGTCAGCCCAAGATTGGCCGCAGGAGCCGCAAACGCTGGACATTCCATCCGCTACTCTCAGCGTCCGCTGGTCACCCGATGGCCAGTACTTAGCCGCAGGCAACTTCGATCGCACAATTACGGTACTGCCCTGGGGAGAAAGCGATCCTTGGCTCATGCGGGGCTTTCCAGGAAAAATCCGTAAACTGGCTTGGTCAATGCCACCAATCACTGGAGAGTCACCCGTCCTCGCCTCCATTAGCGCAGAGGGTGTCGTGATTTGGGCGAAGGAAGAAGAGGAAGAAATGGGTTGGGCTGGGCAAGTGGTGAGCTTACATGACGGGACAGCGATCGATCTTGCTTTCCATCCCCATCAACCGATGCTGGCCTCGACAGGGCAGGATGGAACCGTACAGATTTGGCACCTCTTCAGTCCCGCGATCGAGCCCTTGACTGGCGCACCCCAAGGCTTTACCCAGCTTGCATGGCAACCCACTGGGGAACGATTAGCCGCAGGGGGACAGGCGGGTGAACTGTTGCTATGGACGCTGCTGAGCATGGACGCTGAGCATGGGCGCTGAGCATGGCCCATGAGTGAGTGATTCCTTGGCTGAAATCCTCAGCACTGACGAGTAAATGCGGGGCAATGCACACCAATGCACACCCAAAATAGCAGCCCCCTACTTTTTATTTATCGCCCTTCGAGACAGACGATATAATTCAAATACGTTGACTCCCCATTAATATACCAATATTCCAGATCTAGTACTCCAGATCTAGATTTACTCCAGATCTAAGTTCGATCAAATGTACTGAACCCTGTTGTAAGCAGGCATCTCATCCCATTTTTTAATCGGGTTAGGTTGCCTGCATCAGCGGGTAAAGGATTCTCATCTGACTGTGCTCTATTTGAAGAATTTTCAGGAATGCTTAAATCATGGCGATCGATTATTCTAAAGCTGTAAAATACGCGACTTGGAGCCAAGAAGTTTATCAAAACTTTAACGGTATTCAGTTGAGCGGCACCGCAACGCATCCCTTTCTGATTAACCAATCGGATACCGATACCCAGTGCGCTCTACTGCTCGAGCAATCCAGTTTAACGATCGTGTTCCGGGGCAGTGAGTCGGATATAGATTGGGAAACCAACTTTGAGACCAAGCAAGAACGCATTGAGTTTGATCAAGTCGTGATTCGGGAACAAATTGCTGGGGAACGCAAACAAATCTATCCCTACGAAAGTGGAGGGGACTCTGGGGCATTGATGCACTGTGGATTTGCAGAAGCTTACCTGTCTGTGCGCGATCAAATCCATGACTATCTCAAAACCCACGATGTAGACGCTGTCACAACAACAGGCCATAGCCTAGGTGGCGCATTGGCAACCCTCTGTGCAGTAGATTTGCAATACAATTTCAAGTATTTGACGATCGAAACCTATACCTTTGGGGCTCCGAAGGTCGGGAATGATAAGTTTTGCGAATCCTTTAAGCGCCGCGTGCCCAACAGCTATCGGATCGTACATGGCATGGATATTGTGCCAGAAGTGCCCCGTTGGTGGCAGAACTATCGATCGGTCGATCAAGAAGTGAGAATTGGTCAACGATGGAGTTGGAAATTTATCAGCCAACGCTTTAAGGATCACGCGATCGGAGCCTACATTGAAATTCTCCAAACGCTAGCCCGGTAACTTTTCAGCCCATTTCTGCACATAGCCAGTTTTCCCAGCTTGCATTCCTCGCTGGCTTTTCAAAAACTGACTAACGCTCCTGGAGTTCGGTTGCCATCTCCACTTCTACACTTTCTAAGAGGATCTCCTGGGCCAGGGGATCCTGAATGTTATCGAGGACAGTAATTTCTAGCTGTGCATTTTCTGCAACTGTGCCCTGGGCCGCTTGTTGAAAGTGCGATCGGAAATGTTCCGGAGTCAAATGGGAAAGTGCACCGATCTGAACTGTGATGCGGGTGGCCCGAATGCCCTGTTGTTCCATAACAATGGTCTGAATGGTTTCAAGCAAATTTTTGAGCAAACTGGCTTCATGCATGATTGGATGCCTGCTGGGATGGCTCGGGATGGCAAGGTTCTAAAGAGAACTGTTCTAATTCGATGAGCATGGCTTGGACGATCGTTTCAACCGCTTGTTCCACGTCCGGAGATAAGCCCAGGCCCATCGCAAAGTGTTTTCCTTCAACTCCCCAGAGAATCAGTTCCGGCGGGAGTTGCTGGAGCGATCGGGCCAGTTCCACCGCCTCCGCCACACTAAAGGCATGGGTGGAGTAATGGAAAAAGGCCGTGGGGACGGTTTCTTGATGGGCTGCAATGCGATGGATGGTGCCTACGGTTGCCCCCGAAGCCACCGCATCAAACAGATAGACCCGATCGAACCCCTGCCAAGCCTCCAGCAGTGCAGCCCCTTCCCCAGAGGCTTCGATCATCGTGGTCATCGCTGCAATCTGAACCGGCAACCGTGATCGCAGCGATCGTACAATGGCCAATCCCACCCCATCATCTTGCCGAAACTCATTCCCCACACCGATTAAAAGAACTGTATCCAGAAATTGCTCTAACATCCTAGCTTGAAGAAGGTGAAGGTTGTGGAGTCGGTTTTGGTGCAGATGTAACAGGAGTTGCTTTATGGATCACAGTAGGGGTTGTAGAACTTGCAGGTGACATGTTGCTGAGCAGTTCCTGGATTTCAGAAATCTTGGGTGCCTGCTCATCAATCACACCCTTGGCCCAATGTCTAATCTCTAGATTACGTGCATTATCCCGAGCAAGATAAGCTAATTTAACTGAAACTTGCAAATTATGACGCATTTGTAAGAGGTAAGCTCGATCGTCCGTAAAATTAGACTTACTCTCAGGCAATTGATCGATTAGGCCAAGACGTTCAGCTTTATATTCGATTTTATACCATTCACGATATTTCGCTTTGATGTTTTTGATGACCTCCTCTAAACTACCTTTTTTGTGAGGTGACAATTGAGGACTTTGATCCAGAATTTGAGTTGCTAAAGTTTGAACATCAGATTGTGTCGCATTATTTTTTGCTTGAGATGCAATCCGATATAACTGTTCTTCATAGGGCAAAATCATCTCGATAAATTGCTTGTCAGGTCTAGTACTTTCCTCAGTAGAAAGTTTGACTTCTGACCGATGCAACAGAGTTGAATCCAGTTGCCACATTCCGACCCCATAGGTAATTCCTACTGCAGTTAAAACGGCTGCTCCTAAGGCACTCAGAACTGGTACCCACGGTAGCTTTCTAGCTTCCATACGTAGACTCTCCCTGACTTAACATACTGAATTATTCAGTTCATTCTGTTTTTTAATTCCATCAAATTCTTCAATCAATCTAGTTTGTAATCTAATCAAAAAAGATGAGGATTATGTGAAGATTGATCCATCTGAGGATATTCTAATTTTCTCGATCGACCTCTAATTTCAAAAAGTGGGTTGAACAGGAAATGCAAGGATCGTAATTGCGAATAACCTGTTCGCACTGTAGCCGCAATTGATCATCAGGTAAATCTAAATAGCGATCGACAAACTGCCACAGATCCGCTTCAATCATAGACTGATTTTGGGAAGTGGGTGGCGTAATCCGCGCGTCTAAAATATCCCCTTGGGCATCAACACAATAGCGATGGTAACAAATGCCGCGCGGGGCTTCCGTACAGCCGTGCCCCGTCCCCGCCTGCACAGTGTAATCCACCACAGGTTGCGCGATCGGCCCCTCGCCCTGCTGATCATAGGTTTCAATTAATCGTAGGGCTTCCTCCGCTGCAAAGAGAACCTCGATCGATCGGACAATAATGCTTTTAAAGGGATTACGACAGGTTCCCGGTAATCCAGCAGCCTGAGCCGCCGCCTTGGCCCGTGGCGTCAGTTGCTCAAAATTCAGATTAAACCGAGCCAGAGGCCCCACTAAATAATGCCCCCCTGCTTTAAGCACCGCCTGAAGGGCCGTGGAATGGGGCACCTGACGCTCTTCAAAATGATCCAAAAAGGCTGAAATTGGAATCTCTAAACCCCGATTGGACACCAGTTGTCCTTCAGTAATGGCATAGTCCGTTGGGTGGTGTAGGGCCACAAATTCATAGTCCTGCTCAAAATCCGGGAAAGGCAAGGTAGCTAACCATTGTACCGTTGCCTCCGCTGCCTCACAGGCCCAATTCAAGTCATCCACCAGCGATCGTAATTCCGATGCCGTGGGTAATTTATAAAATCCACCCACCCGCAAATTAATCGGATGAACTTCCCGCCCCCCAATCAATGACAGAATGTGATTACCAATTTTCTTCAACCGCAATCCCCGTTGCACCAATTCAGGATAGTCCTTAGCCATCGCGATCGCGCTATCATAGCCCAGAAAATCCGGCGCATGGAGCATAAAAATATGCAAACTATGGCTCTCCATCCACTCCCCACAATAGATTAAGCGACGGAGCAGACGAATGCTGGACGGAACTTGCAGGCCAAAGGCATTTTCCATTGCCTGAATGGCCCCTAACATATAGGCGATCGGGCAAATGCCACAAATCCGAGCCGTAATATCCGGAGCTTCGCTATACTTGCGCCCCCGCAAAAAGGCTTCAAAAAAGCGGGGCGGTTCAAAGATTTTGAATTGAACTTCCTTAACCTTATTGTCCCGTACCTTGACGTAGAGTGCCCCCTCCCCTTCCACTCTGGCCAGATAATTCACTTTGATGGTTTTACGGCTCATGGCGATCGCTCTCTTTGCGGAAGGCTTCAGCATAGGCATTGAAACTGCGGTAGGCTCGCACCAAATCCACAGCACTGACCCCCAATTTTTGCCATTCTTGGCTCAGGGATGGGGTATTGGGACTTTCCATGGGGCCATAGCAGCCGTAGCAGCCCCGGTGATAGGTGGGACACAGGGCTTGACATCCAGCCTGGGTGACCGGGCCAAGGCAAGGCGTTCCGTGGGCGACCATGACGCACAGATTCCCCCGCCGCTTACATTCCACGCACACGCTATAGGTGGGAATATTGGGTTTACGATCGTGGAGAAAGGCGTTAATCACTTCTAATAACTGGTATTTATTAATGGGACAACCCCGTAATTCAAAATCCACAAAAACGTGATCGGCAATGGCAGTGGATTTACTCAGGGTATTAATGTACTCCGGTTGGGCATAGACGATCGAGGTAAATTCTTTCACATCTTTAAAATTGCGCAGCGCTTGGATGCCGCCGGATGTGGCACAGGCTCCGATCGTGACCAGGTGCTTTGATACCCGCCGTACTTGGTGAATGCGTTCCGCATCGTGGGACGTGGTAATCGAACCTTCCACCAAGGACAAATCGTAGGGGCCTTTCATTTCTGCACTCGAGGCTTCTGGAAAATAGGCAACTTCCACCTCGTCGGTCAACGCCAGCAATTCATCTTCGCAATCCAATAGGCTCAGTTGGCAGCCATCGCAGGAAGCAAACTTCCAGACAGCTAGTTTCGGTTTATGGTAAGGTTTGGGAGCCATAATCAAGCGTTGGATTCCATGGCAATGGTTTCAAGCAGCCTAGGAGTGATGCAGGACGTCTCGGGCTTTCCGCAGTTTGCCCGCCGGAGACGATCGCAGCCATTGGTAGGCCACAAGATTTAATAAGAGTCCCACCAGAAAGAGCACAACCATGAGAAGAATCTGAGACCACACAATGGGCTGAACCATGAGATCTGCAACAACATGGAAAAAATTAAGGATGCTATAGAGCACAGTCACACCAAAATGAATCACACGATATCGATAGGATTCTGTAAAGGCAATTGCAACAATTGCAGCCATCGGAATCAGAAAAAATACCAGCATGAGCCAGAATACGATCGAAACATCACTCTCGCTACCTGCATGGGAATGGGCAACATCCAGCCCATGGAAGAGTGGCATCAGAGCTAGTTGTGTATGAAACAGTAATCCCAACAGGAAAACGACCCAAAGAGCAGTAATTTTTTCACGGTAATTCACCATCATAGAAGTCTCCGTGACTATCCTAGAAAGATGGGTGTAGGTGTAGGAAGTCTCGTTTTCCAGATTAGAGCGTAACTTTGAGAAACTTGTGAAGAGTCTAGCGGAGGCAAGCGATCAGCGGAGCACTCTCACCGAAAAGAATTCTGATTCTCTCAGCCTAAAAAATTGTGGATACTATGGCGGGGAGCGAACAGGTAACGCCTAGGGAACTTGTGGGGAACTTGTGGGGAACGAAGGGGGAACTCGTGTAGAACGAATGGGGAACTAATTTGGCGATCCTTTGGGATATCGTCGTTGCAGCAGTTTAATGCGTTCTAGGCGATTGACCACCCGCGTGACTAACTCGGGGCCAATAATCGGTTTGCTGACAAAGTCATCTCCACCGGAACTATAGACCTGATTAATGGTCTCCGCATCTTTGTGAGCGGTCAAAAACAGGATCGGTAAATCGCTCCAATGGGGGTCATTGCGCACGGTTTGACACAATTCAATACCATTAACCCCCGGCATCATCACATCCAGAATCAGAATATCCGGCGTATCCGATTCCAGAATCTGCCAGAATTGTTGAGGATTTTGTAACGTAGTCACCCGAAATCCCCAGGGCTGCAACAAATTTTGCACAACAGATAAAACACTGGGGTCATCATCCACCACCAGAACGTGAGACTTTAATTTTTCGACATGATTCAAGACCTGGGTGATGGCTTTCATCACATCCTGGGCCGAGGTTGGTTTGGGCAGAAAGGCCCGTGCCCCCGATCGCATCACTTCTAGCCGCTCCTGGAGATCATGGTGTGCAGCTAAGACGACAACGGGAATGGAAGGGGCTTGTTCGTGTAATTCCGTTAAAAAGGTCAGACAGGTGGCATATTCCGCAGCATGCTCCAAATCTAGGACGATCGCCTGGGGCGCATGTTGGTAAAGGTGCTTGCGAGCCGTCTGTAACCGACCGGAGCGCTGGATTTTGATGCGGGAAGGTAAATGCGTAGCTTCCGCAGCCAGGGCCTCGGGTAACTGTGTATCCTGACTGATCACCAAAATCACCATGGATTCATCTTCCTCAAGTTTGTCCGCCGCATCTGGGCAGGCGGGCATTACCGTCGGGGAAGCAAGCGGGCGATCGACCGGCCCCTGGAGAATCTGTTGCAAGGCTTTGAACAATGGACGCAGGGATTTCGCCAAAACCATGTGGGGATCGCTCTGGTATTGTTTCAACAAGCGTTCCAGTTGCTGGGCGAGGGTCGATCCCTGAGAAAAGCCAAACATTCCCAAGGATCCCGCCAAGGTGTGCGCATTCTGAATCGCTTGATTCAGAACTTCTTCAGTGAGTTTGTTTTTCTCTAGGGCCGCGATCGCCTGCTTAATCGTGGTCATTTGTTCCCGAATGCGGGGTTGCGATTGTTCCCAAATTTTCTGGACTGCCGCTTGGGTTTGCAGCATCGAGGGAGACGGCGGGGTTGGCTCGGCACTCGTTAAATTGGTTGCTTCCCAGGGCTTGAGCCGATAGCCAATGCCATAGACGGTTTCAATCACCTCGCTGGGAATTTGGCTCTTTTTCAGCTTTTGGCGCAGTCCTTTAATGTGGGTTCTCACCGCTTCTTCACCCGGTGCTTCTTCATAGGACCACAGGTGATCCAGAATGGAGCTGCAACTAAAGACCCGTTTGGGATTGCGTAAAAATAATTCTAATAACGCATATTCCTTGGGCGTTACAGGAATTAGCCGATCGGCATAGCGCACTTCACAACTACCCGGATCCAAATGTAAATCACCCCAACAGAGAATGGGTTGACTCGCCTCCCCCGATCGCCGCATCAAAGCCCGCACCCGCGCGACCAATTCTTCGTTATCAAAGGGCTTCACCATGTAGTCATCGGCCCCGGCATCGAGCCCCACGGCTTTGTCATGACTACTATCCCGCGCCGTCAAAAGCATGAGGGGGGTTTGAATGTTCTGCGATCGCAACTGGCGACATAGGGTAATGCCATCCATTTTGGGCAGCATAATGTCTAGCACAATCAAGTCATAGGTGAATGCCGTTGCCAGTTCTAACCCCTGTCGGCCATCCTGGGCAACCTCCATGACATAGTTCTGTTGGCTAAGGATGGAAGTCAGTGTTTCGGATACTAGCGGATCGTCCTCAACAATGAGAATTTTCATGCTATTTACGTCCCCCAGTGATCCTTAGCTCTAATGTAATATTAAGTCTACTTTTAGATTGATTTTTCAGCTTCATTCTAGCGAGCCGATCGTTTTTCACTCACAAGTTTCTCAAACTTTCCCATTATGCTATGGCTTAACAAGCCACAGGAAGAGCTGGCAAATCCCAAGAACCGTCAGCTGTCAGAGGGGAGAGGGAACAGATGAATCGCTGTGTAACATTGGCATTTGTGGGGGATATTCGCCTCGGGGCAGGTATTCAGCAAGATTTATGCTGGCGATCGAGTGTTTCGTTTTGGGACGGTGCATTACCCATTTTCCAACAAGCGCAAGCGGTCTTTGCCAACTTAGAAGGGGAGATTGAGGCAACGGTGCCGACTGTCTCTGAAGTGACGTTGGCAACGGGAAACTCCTTTCCATCAGAGACCGATTTCAGCGCACCCGCTACCCAACTGTTACAAGCAGCCAATATTCAATTCGTCAGTCTAGCGAATAATCACACACTCGATTGGACTCACCAGCGGCTTGGAAACACCATGCAGTCTTTGGATGCCGCCCAGATTGCCTATGCG
This sequence comes from Alkalinema sp. FACHB-956, assembly GCF_014697025.1. Classification (NCBI taxonomy): domain Bacteria; kingdom Bacillati; phylum Cyanobacteriota; class Cyanophyceae; order Leptolyngbyales; family Leptolyngbyaceae; genus Alkalinema; species Alkalinema sp. FACHB-956. Next base: position 55,914 of record NZ_JACJRC010000011.1, read on the forward strand.
GGAGCCGGAACAACAGCAACCCGCGCTGCGCTGCCCATCAGACTGAATATTGCCTCACTAGAAACGGGCATTTTGGCCTATAGTGGCCGGGAGACGCCTAGCTTGCAGCCACACTCCGGGGAGAAGCAACAGGAGAAGCAACAGGAGAAGCAAGATAAGAATCAGCATCCTGAAAGGTCTAATAAAAATCACCTTCAAAACCATAGCTATGTCAATACGATCACATTACCTAAGATACGATCGAACATTCATCAAGAAACACTTAACCATACAAAAGAAAAACAGTTAGGAGAATGGGAATATACTTCCGCTAAGATGGATCAGAAGAATGGAAAAACTGCACAGTCTATTCACGGGAAAAATCAAGAACTGTTGAATCGTTCAACGGATCAGCCTTCCCTCAAAGAGCCCCCTGCCCCGACAGATTTCCCCCACTCCACGCTAAATCACATCGAACAAACCATCAAACGCTTACGCAATGAGGGAGTAGAGCTGATCATCTTATCCATCCATTGGGGACCCAGCCTCGAAATCTCTCCTTCTAAGGAATTCCGATCGCTTGCCCATCGCCTCATCGATCTCGGGGTCGATATTCTCCATGGCCATGGAACACATATTTTTCAAGCCGTGGAAGTCTACCATCGCAAACTGATTCTTTACAACACGGGTGATATTCTGAGCGATGCCCCGATCGATCCCCGCATTCGCAATGATTGGTCATTTATTTTCTTAGTCGATCTCGATCGGGAAGGCATTCAACGGCTCAGAATGGTTCCAGTGCATTTGCACTATGCCAATATTGAATTAGCCAAGCATGAGGTCTTCGACGCCATCTGCCATCGGATGCAATCTCTCTGTGCTGAGTTTCAAACCGAAGCCATCCGAACCCAAGAAGGTCTAGTTGTTGATGTTTGTCACCCTAGCAAACATTGTCTCTATGTTTCGTGACGCCCGATCTTGTGACCCCTGATTGCATGATTTCGTGACCCCTGATTGCGTGACCCCTTTCAGGAGGAAATTTCAAACTGCGCTTGGAATCCCACCGGAGGCAACCCAGATGTCCACCCTATTTCACGATCGTCAAGAGGCCGGACAGTTATTGGCCAAAAAGCTCAAAGGATACACTCACCGTGAGAATGTGGTGGTGGTGGGCTTGCCTCGGGGGGGCGTCCCTGTGGCCTACGAAATCGCTAAAGTTCTACAAGTCCCCCTCGATGTTTGTATTGTCCGGAAGTTAGGGATACCCGGTCACAAAGAGTTGGCCATGGGCGCGATCGCCTCCAATGGAGTGCGTTGGCTCAATTATCCGTTAATCAGTGATTGGCAAATTTCCAGTCAGGCGATCGAGGAAGTCGCAGCCAAGGAATTGCGAGAACTCCAGCGGCGAGATCGGGTTTACCGGGGCGATCGAGACCCCTGGAATGTCCAGAACGACTGTGTCATTGTTGTAGATGATGGACTTGCAACGGGAGCATCCATGCGGGCGGCCATCCATGTGATTGAACAGCAGCATCCAGCGGAAATCATTGTGGCGATACCTGTCGCCCCCCGCGAGACCGTGCAGCAATTCGCCCAAGAGGTCACACAAGTGATTTGTCTGGAAACCCCGACCCCCTTTCATGCGATCGGGCTATGGTACAAAAACTTTGCCCAGACCACGGATGAAGAAGTGTGTCACTTGCTGCACAATTCCGATCTTCCCCCTTGGCCCACGGCCCATTCAGCCATGAAATCTAACCCAAAAGATTGACAGGACTGCCTCAGACTTCTACGATTAACACCTAGAATGATAATGATTATCATTTCTTGCTAATGAACACCAACGACGGTGAATGCTGGTGAATACTGGTGATCCACTGAACCTAGTTGAGTTGAATTCAAGTTAAGTTGAATTAGAAGTCTATGCATTATCCTCGCTTGCTACGGTCTCGAGTTGAGATCACCCCATCCTCCGATCGTTCCACAGGCTTCTCCACAGGACTTGCGTCTTTCCGCCAGGTCGGATCGGTATTGGCAATGGTTGCTGGGGCCACCACCCTCGGTTTGCTAACGGGTTGCACGGGCACTCAATCCCCCAACGCACCCACCAATGCCCCTAACACCACCGTCAATGCCCCAGGCAATCCAGCAGGCAATCCAGCGTCTCTCAACGTTGTCGCGACGACCAGTGTGCTCTGCGACTTAACCCAACGGATTGCCCGATCTTCAGATAAACCCACAGTTAACCTCAATTGTTTAGTCAAAGCAGGACAGGATCCCCATACCTATCAGCCCAATCCCGCCGATCGAAAAGCCATTGAAGATGCAGACATTATTTTCTACGGGGGGTATGGCTTTGAACCCGACCTTGTGCAGTTGGTCAAAGCCGCACCCAATTCGATTACAAAACTTGCCGTCCACGAACTAGCAGTCCCTAAACCCTTACAGGGAGGGCATCATCACCACGGCGATGGGCACGATAGCCATAGTGATCAACCAGAGAACGCCGCTGAGGGCAAATCCGCAGAAAAAGAAGAACCGGCGGGCGCAGAAGAAGCCGATCCCCATGTTTGGCACAATGCACAAAACGGCATTCAAATGGTGAAAGTCATTGAAACAGCCCTCGCCAAAGCTGATCCTAGCAATGCTGCCCTCTATGCCAAAAATGCGAAAACCATCGCCGATCGCTTAACCAAGGTCGATGGCTGGATCAAAACCTCGATCGCCACAATTCCCGCCAATGCCCGTAAATTGATTACGACTCACGATGCTTTGGGGTACTATTCCGCAGCCTATGGGATCCCAGTGGAAGGCGCGCTCCAAGGCATCAGCACCGATGAACAAGCCACTCCCACCCAAGTAAAAAGCTTAGTTGATGCAGTCAAAGCCGCCCAAGTTCCCAGCATTTTCGCAGAAAAAACCGTAAACCCAGCGCTGATCCAGACCGTAGCCCGCGACGCTGGAGTCAAAGTCGCCGATCGGGCACTCTTTGCCGATGGGGTAGGAGAGGCAGGGTCTGGTGCAGAAACCTATGAAGAGATGCTAATGGCCAATACTAAAACGATCGTAACAGGGCTAGGAGGAACCCTTACAGACCTGAAGCTTCCCTAAAAGAACGAGATCAACAAAGAACATGAGCCGGGCAGAGTCCCCTGACCTTCAGGGGACATTCTCATATGCATTCAATGACTAGATGCCCCACTGACGGAACCTGTGCAGTATTAGGCCTCAATGACAACTCGCAAATTTCCCCGTTTGCGGGTAACTCGGCAGGCGGTGGCATTGCTGGGAAGATCGGCTTGTGCAGCACCTTCGCGCACAAATTCCAAATCTAAGAGCGTCGAACCCACCCGTAAGTTTTTCAGGGAGAGAGATTGAATGGCGCTGGGTAATGCAGGATCAATAATCCGGACATGATTCCCCGGTGCATCGGGTACCAGATTAATCATCATATGCAGTAACTGGAAAACGGTTCCCGTTGCCCAAGCTTGGGGTGAGCAAGCCACTGGATATTGCACGGGGGCGCTGTCGCCGATGCGTTCATAGCCACAGAATAATTCCGGCGGACGCTGGTAGGGCTGATGCAGGGTCATATCCAGGATGCCCTGGGCGACTTCTAAAGCTTGATCGATTAAGCCGATCGATCTCAGCCCTAGGGTGATCAAACTATTATCATGGGGCCAGACAGAACCGACGTGATAGCCCATGGGATTGTAGGCGGGGGATTGACTACTGAGGGTGCGAATGCCCCAACCGTTGAACATATCCGGCGCTTGCAAACGTTCCGCAACGCTACGGGCCTTATCTGGAGTCAAGATCCCAAGATTCAAACAATGGCCAGGATTAGAGGTAATGCTATCAACGGGATTCCCCTCACCATCGAGGGCCAGGGCACAGTAATCGAGATCCGCCATCCAGAAATCACGATTAAAGCGTTCTTGCAGATCGCGCGCTTCCTCTTGCCAACGATCGGCCAGGTCAATCCGCTTTTTAATCCGTGCAATTTCACTCAACCGAACCTTCGCAGCATAGACATAGGCTTGCACTTCGCAGAGGGCGATCGAGCCTTTTGCCATTTGACCTTGGCGATCGACAATACAATCCCCAGAATCTTTCCATCCCTGATTTTGCAATCCCCGTTTAGACCGACGATTGTAGGCCAAATAGCCTGTTTCGCGGCAATTACGATCGATCCAATCCATGGCCGCAAGGGCATTATCCCACAGCTGTTCTAGCGTTTCACAATCATGTGTCCAAGCGTAGTATTCTGCATAGAGCATCAACCACAAGGGCGTTGCATCGATCGTTCCATAGTAAGGCGTATGGGGAATTTCCTGACAACGAGCCATTTCTCCAAACCGCAATTCATGGAGAATTTTTCCAGATTCTTCATCGCGCCAATCATCATCAATCTTGCCCTGGTAATGCGCCAAAATATTCAGCGTATCCCGAGCGATCGTTGGATCTAAAATCAAAGTTTGCGATGCAGCGATGATGGAATCGCGACCAAACAAGGTGGAAAACCAAGGCACCCCCGCAGAGAGAACCTTACGGGCATCAAACGTTTGCCGCAACAGATAAACATCCTGTTCCGCCCGTTCAATAATTTGGTTGATTGCTTTGTTGTCGGTACGAATTTGAGTAATCGCCGATCGCCATTCCTGTTCCTCCAACAATTCCGCTGCTTTGGCTTGCATTAATGTCATGGGCGTATGAACATTCGAAGCCGGTTGATGGTCAATCAGCATTTTCAGCCGATAGCCCAACTTTAATGTTTCATGGGATGCTAGTCGGACTGTCCAAAGCGCAGTATAGCCCTTTAGGGAATCTGGCAAACGATGCAGAAATTCAATTTGGGCTTCCATGACTGACCCATCCAGTCCTTGGTAAGCCATCGTCAATTCTGAGGGACCTTGGCTCAAGATATAAGATGCAGACTGAGGCGCAGACTGAGGCGCAGACTGAAGCGCAGACTGAAGCGCAGACTGGGCGCTGGGATCAGACTCCGCAGCAGGTTCCCGGAAAGAGTCTACGGAATGGTCTGAGGATGAGACCGCCGCAAGAACTTTGGAGGGAGACTGGGTTACAGGGATTTCGACTTCACGGAGGAGTTGTCCTCGGCACTGGCGATCGAAGCCCCGCACTTCAAAGAGATCCACAAAATCAGCATCAAAGCTGAGGCTGAGTTCAAATTGAATCGTCTGGGTACTGTAGTTAGTCAGGGTGATTTCTTCGAATAATCCGCCATTTAAGACCATTTCCCGCTGAATACCTAGGGTTTCAGCCGGAATCGTCTGATTTTCTGCTTGGGCAGCAGGGGCGTCGGGAAAAGCGACACTACTTTCCAGTCGCGGATTGGTGCAAAGGACAAAGAGAGCAAACCCCTTCTGGGCATTACTACTCAGCAGAATCGGCGATCGACCATCGATTTGGAGTTCTAACCGACTCAGAAACCGGGTATCTCGGCAAAATAACCCTAAACTCGTAACCGCTTCATCGACATTGCAACCGGAGATATTTCCCAGCGTATCGCTGATCAGAAATAGATCATCATCCTTAAGGGTGAGGGTCGGTTGCATGCGATCGGTCACCGCACAGGCCCATTCTGGAATGGGTAAGCGATCGGCAGGAATGAATGTCTTTCCGTTAAGTTCAACAAGATCTGACATGGGACACAGAACTTTTGGCAATGGATTGAGAGGGCTGAAGAAAGAAGATTTTATTCGTAAGAAATTATGTTCAGTGTTGTGAGGGTATTACAAGCACTAAACTGGATTACTGACCTACAGTTTACAACTCCAACCGTTTTTGCGAAGGAAGCAGAGGCAGAATTTAATTTTTTACTTATAGAATATTCCAAAAAAGAAGAACCTTAATTCCAGCAAAATTCCAGAGAAGCCGCTTCCTGTTGCACCTAGGATGTGATGGCACAGACACCCACTAGACACCCACTAGACACCCACTAGACGCCCACTAGACGCCCACTAGACACCAAAAAGAAGACAAGAATACTCACGATTGTCTGATATCAAGTTTTTGCCAGTAGAAATTATCAGAGAATAATGTCAGAGAACAAAAATATTTCGAAACCAATTAGTTATCGAATGAAATCTTTTTATTTAAAAATTAATAGAGAGGTATTGGAAATCGTCGATGCGATCCCTTTACCTCTCACAGCAGCCCAAATCTACGTTGTGAATCAAACCGGGGTTAGAACATCAGGATTAGAGCACTAGGGTTAGAAGATCAGGGTTAAACATGTCAGCACATGGCACATAGATTCGGAGGAATCGACGATTTTCTAATGTTTTTTTAACAATGTAGTAACGGTGAATGAATATCTCCGCATCAGCTAACTCATCAGCTAGCTCGTAAGCTAACTAATGAGCTAACGAACGCAGTCACTAACGAACTCACTCATGGTTTCCTAACATTTAGCGGATAAGCGATCCGACCCATGGCACTATCGAGTTAAGCTTGTCGCTTGATGGAGATGACCATTCTGCGCGAAACGCTCTGCCAGGATTTGTTGGTAAACCGCTTCGTAGCGATCGGTCATGCATTGCACACTAAAATGCTGAATGACATGATTCCGACAGCCAGCCCGATCGAGTTCCGCAGCCTTAGGAATCGCCGCAACACAGTCCTCCAAGGTATCGCAAAGGAAGCCGCTCGTACCATGGGCGATCACCTCTGGGGTAGACCCTAGGCGGAAGGCAATCACCGGGGTTCCCGCCGCCATCGATTCCACCATGACCAAACCAAAGGGTTCCCGCCAGGTAATGGGAAACAGGGTTGCCACTGCATTGCCCATCAATTCATTTTTCATGACATGATCAGCTTCACCCAAATATTCAATCTGTTTTCCATCAATCAGAGGCTTCACGTCCTGCTCAAAATACTGGACATCTACCACATCCACCTTGCCCGCCAACTTCAGCTTCCAGCCAGCAGCTTTAGCAATCTGAATGGCTAGATGAGTCCCTTTTTCTGGAGAAATTCGACCTAAAAAGGCCAAATAAGGCTCTTCATCAGGCTTCGCATAAAAGCGATGGCTATCCACGTCAATGCCGTTATAAACCGTCGCAACGCAGTTCAATCCTAAGCGAGGTTCGCGTTGAGTGTTGGAAATGCTGACATAGGGCTGGTCTTTGGCGTAGGTGAACAGCTTTTCGTTATCGGGGGTGAAAATACCATGCAAAGTGTGAACCGTAGGCGTTTTCACCAGCCCCGCATAGGGAAGCGCTGCACACCCCATATGGGAATGAATCACGTCAAATTCTCGGGCGCGTCCGTACACTTGACTCAGTTGCAGCATTTCATAAATGCCTGCTTCTCGCACATCAGGATCAAGGCGAAGGGCACGGGGATGAACGGAATCTAATTTGGCCAACGTGACGGAATCACCCGATGCAAACAGAGTGACTTCGTGTCCTCGTCGCACCAGTTCATCCGTCAGCAAACCCACAACTAGCTCGATTCCACCATAACCAGGGGGGGGAACCCTTTCCCACAGGGGAGCAATTTGAGCAATCCGCATAGCAAACCTCCTAAGATAAAACGCAAACAAGAAACTGAATGCTGCCTGTAACAGAGTTGTGTTTGAATTAATTGGATTGAGAGCTAAGTTTGGGAATACTAAACGAAAATTTAGGTAAAAATACCGGGTTTCGTCAATTCGGGTATTGCGATCGACCTAGTACGGAAATTTCGCCATCGTTCTTCCCATCAGTTCCCCCCTAGGGATGTTCCTAACCCAAGGGGGTGAAAGGCAGTTCTATCAAGGGGGATAGAGACTTTTAAAATCTCTATCTGGGTGCACAGATTGGATGGATATCATTAGATTAGGTAGTCGTTCCATAACGCTATGAACTGGGTTAAGGCAACCATTCAGGAAAGTCGTTAAGAATACATTTGATTAAAAAATATCTATTCAAGCGACTACTTTAAAGATCGTATTGACGGTCTCCTTTCACAATGTCTAGAAACAGTAACCCTAGCAAACCTAGACTGAATATGATGCCGCTCCCAACAATCAGCGGTAATGCCAAATAGCGCACAACTAAAGCAATTAAGGCCCAAATCACCACTAAGACATAGGCCCGATCGTGGCGCTGCTGGTAGACAGCCCCAGCATGCAGTGCCGCAATCCCCATCATGATGCTAGTCCAGATAGGGGCAGCTATCCCCCAGCCATTCCACCCTGTTTCATACAAAAGAATAGAAACATTGACGATCGTAGCCACACTAATCCAAGCTAGATAAATGCTGAAAGGGTAATGTAGCAGCCAGCGATCGCGATTTGACAATGTTTTTTGTCCAACGCCCAAAAGCCGATAACACTGCATAATGGTTAAAAGCAATGCAGCCATGATCGCAGTAGAAGTTGCTAAAAATTGTTGAATAAAGGTGTAAACCCAAAGACTTTGCAGGATGCAGGCAAGAATCAGCCAAGGTCTGGCTTGAAAGACGAATTCATAGCGCTGGGATAGCTTTAACTGGGAAAGCTTCAACTGATAAAAACTGAAAGCAATTAACCCACAGTAAATCAGCCCCCAAATGGCAAAGGCATAGCTAGCTGGAATAAATAGCACATCAGCATAGGTTGTGTTAGCTAACTCTGCGATCGTTTTGCCTTGGGGCGGAAAGCGATTAAACCAAAAATTAGCCCCGATCGCGCCAAAGGTGGCGATTAGTGTGGCGATCGCTAGGGGCCTTTTCGATAAATAGGATACAGAAGGCAGTGACATAAGAACCTCACGACTAAGTGAATGCTAGGTGGATTGAGTGTGGAAATTAGAGAAACTGTGGGTTCGATCGGAATCTACTGAGTTCGTTTCTAGGTGAATAATCGGTGTGTCCAGTCGTTGCTGGGGGATACCAATTCCCAACTGTTCTCGATCCATCAATCGCTTCAGCCGCCGCCGGAACTCCCTAGCCACAACAAATTGCTCTAGGGGACGGGTCTTTAACCAGATCCGAATTTGCAAGCCAACGTGATTAATTCGATCGATCCCTAACACCTCAGGAGGTTCCAGAATCTTTTGATTCCAAGGTGACTCATGATACATTGTTTGGGCCATGGTTTTTAAGAGTGAAAGTGCGCGATCGGGATCGGATTGATAGTCAATTTCTACTGTTAAATCAACTCGCGACCAGTCTTTAGACAGATTTTCAACGATGTTAATCGAACTATTGGGAATCGTGATCAGTCGGCCTTCCGCATCCCGTAGTTGAGTAATCCGTAGATTCATATTTTCCACACTTCCCGTTGCCTCCCCGATTTTCACAATATCGCTGACAGCATATTGATCTTCCAGCAGAATCAGCAACCCATTAATCACATCCTTCACCAAACTTTGGCAGGCAAAGGAAACTGCTAGACCAATAATACCGGCCCCTGCTAGGACGGGAATTAAATCAACCCCCACAATGGCCAAGGAGAGAAGACCCCCTGAACTCACAATTAGTAGAGAAAGGGCACTTTTGAGAACTCTAGAGAGAGTATTTAAGCGAATGGATAGGCGATGACTAAATTGATCTAAAGCCCATTTATCTTGGAAGACTGAAGTAATGATTCGATCGATAATTGCATCACTGAGCCGAATAGAACAATAGACACCCAGGGCAATTCCCAAAAGCTTTAAAGGCATTGCTAGCAAAATAGTTCGCAGCCATCGCGTCTGCGGAAACAGTTCAAATAAGTAAGCAAGGCCGAGCATCCAAATGATAAATCGTCCCAAACCATATAGGCGAGTTTTCAACTTTTGCCAGCTCAGCTGCTGTTGAAGCTGCATTTGCTGCCATTGTTGCTGCTCCGTAACTGCCACCGTCAATTTCTCCGTAGGAGATGGAATTCCTTGTACAGCGGAGAGTTCTTCCGAAAGTTGGCGTTGACGTTGACGACTGCGAGATTGGCACCTAGCCAGCCCATAACTTAGCGCAATACAGCCAAGTCCCACGATCGCCGCGATTCCGCCCTGCTGCAACAAGTAGTCTGACTGGCGTTCTCGGAAGGCTTTTTCCAAGGCTTGTTGGAGCGTCTGGCGAATTTGTTCACCCAGCGATCGCGGCTCTAGACCCTGGGCATCCGCATCCAGAGTCGTCACGGTCATCAAATATTTTTCATTAATATAAACAATAGGCAAATTTGTTGGATCATCAATTTTTAAACGAACGTCCAAGGATTGAGGACGCCCTTGATTGACGATTTCTTGCAGGGTTGACTCAATCCGCTGAGCCCGTTGAGCCGCTGAGCCATTCTCGGTATCAGATGATGCCTGGGTTGCAGGAGTGGCGATCGTGAATAGTGCGTAGCCGTCTAACGTAATGGTAGCCGTATCCACTCGACTGGCATCAAATCGGTCTAAAACGCTTGCTAGAGCAGGTAAAGAAATTTGGCCTAGCTTATTAGATGGATTAGTCGGTGATGATGAAGTAGAGTTTTGATTATTAGTTTTGGAATGATTTTGATGATTGAATTCTTGATTATTTTGCGAGCTATTATTTAGTGGAGTACTAGTATTTTCTTGGGCGGCTGCCAAGGAAAGTGGAAGACATATTAGAACAAACATCAGGCCCACGATCGCTAATAATCGAGCCGGATGGGCGTTCCAATATTTCTGGTATTGCAGTCGTCGCATATTCTGTAATCCCTAAATCTGTAACCCCTGAACATGTAACCCTTGAGCCCTTAAAAAGGGGTTACAAACTATTTTCCAGTGTAAAGAAGATGCGCTGATTTGCGATCTTCCCAAAGAGGGTTCAGAGTCGGCGATCGACAGAAATTAGATTATTCCTTTTGATACATAGGTCAATTATCGCATTTTCTGGAAGCGTTCTACGTTATTTGTTCTACGTTGTTTAGAGAAATAAGCTGTTTGGAAGGACTAGAGCGAGGAAAGAGGCAACAATTAATTTTTGCTAGACTAGTCATGCTAGAAACAATTGCTGAAAATATTCTCGGCAAACGACTCTGTACCACCGAGTTTGACGATCCTCGGTATTGCTAGCTCCTTACTTGTTGCCTTACTTGTCGCCTTACTTGTTGCCTTACTTGTTACCTCACTTGTCGCCTGACCTGTTACTTTATTTGTTCGCCTACTCCTGCCACGACAAATTTAACAGGATCAATTGCGACTGAGGGATGGAAATCTACTATGGAAATCTACTTCGGATAGACAAAAACCAAGTTGTTTCCATCGGCTCGAACACTGCTGGTCGTAATCGTTCCAAACCGGGGAACGCCCATTTGTGCCAGTTGGGGCTGCACGATCGCATCGATTTGTTGGCGTAGCTCTGGATCATTCAGTCGATTACGGATTTGGGTATCAACCGTCGATCGAATCATATCTTTGTAATCAAATAAAGAATTACAAACATCTACACCAAAGACATTGCACACACTAGTTGCTTGGATTGTTCCATTCAATGTGGCATCTACTACCTTGTAGCTAATCAAGCCATTCACCAAAATAGGTTGAATTTTCACATCCAAGCGAGCATTGTCAATATTAACATCGGGAATTGCATCATCTCCTAAATCTACAGCACCCGTATGATATCCTTTGATTTCTCGTCCAGAGCTTTCAAAGGACAGACTCAAAACAAAATTTGGACTTTGCCAACTGAGTTGAGTTTGGTTCAGATTCCAGTCATTGACGTAGAAATTAGCATTTCCCAAATCTGGGCAAATCCATCCGCAGTCAAGATCCACCACTTTTTTTGGAATTGTAAAGGGATACTGGCCGCCCCCAAATGTAGTAGGCAAGCGTAGAAAAGACGTATTCCCATTAAGATTATTCAGATGGAGTTGTGTATCTTGAATTTGGGCATTGACTTGGCCTGCAACATATAAGAGAGCCAGTCCGGGAATCGTAACGGTGCCGTACTGTTGAGGTGGTTTTGGCGGTTTGGGGGTGGGATTACAAATGGGAGCATCGGGATTGAGATCGCAGTTGGGAATGGCAAGCGATCGCTGAATAGTTGTATTGGCCAATGTCATCGTCATCACTGTACTGAGTACAGAAAATGTAGCAATTTTGAGAACATTTCTTTTGAGAACATTTCTGTGGAATTTCATAATTTACCTTGTCCTAAGGGAGCTAATAGGAATTAACAGTCAATATCTGACTGCAAAATCAATCCTGGCGTATTATCAAGCTGAGAAGGCTTTAATGCGCTTGCTAGATTTAATACACTTGCTAGGTTTGATGAGTATAAGTAGGCTGGTAAATCTCCACTTATGCAGCAGTAGTATGTTTCGATCGAGAAAAATTATGTAGTTAATTTTTGGGTAATTTTTCCCAAGTCCTATACGGAATCAAATTGTTGCTGACCCATAATATAGGTTGCGCTGACACTCCGATCATCCCCGAGTACTAATAAACTAAACAGTCGATCGGAGAGTTCCCGGAACGTAGTGGGTAATGGCCCCGGATTGCGAAAAGCCATGAGGGGAGTAGCTTGGAGGTTCCAGACAACAAAATCCGCTTCTTTTCCAAGTTCAAAATTACCAATGTGATCGGCCAAATGCAGCGATCGCGCTCCGCCCAAGGTCATTAGAAAGAACAGTTGAAAGGGAGAGAGTGTTTGGTGTTGGAGTTGCGCGACCTTATAGGCTTCTGCAGCGGTTTTTAGCATCGAAAAACTGGTGCCTGCCCCCACATCGCTGGCAAGTCCCACGTTAATCGATCGTCCTTCAGATTTCGCTTTCTGGATATTGAATAAACCACTACCGAGGAAAAAATTTGACGTAGGACAAAAGGCAATGGCCGCATTAACATCCGCTAGACGATCAAATTCCACATCGGAAAGATGAATGCAATGGGCAAAGATCGATCGAGATGTGACTAATGCAAAGCGATCGTACACATCTAGGTAACTTGCACTACCAGGAAAGAGTTCTTGCACCCAAGCCAATTCATCCAAATTTTCCGACAGGTGGGTGTGTAAATAAACCGTTGGAAATTCCGCTAGCAATTGGGCTGCCAATTGAAGTTGCTGGGGCGTGGACGTAGGTGCAAAGCGAGGCGTGACGGCATAGCCCAAGCGATCGACCCCATGCCAGCGTTCAATTAATCGCTGGCTGTCTTCGTAGGCGGATTGGGCGGTATCCAGCAAGCCCGGTGGAGCGTGGCGATCCATCATCACCTTCCCCGTAATCAGCCGTAAATTGCGAGCCTGGGCTGCGGCAAACAACGCATCCACCGACCCTGGAAACACCGCTGCAAAGACGGCAGCCGTCGTAGTGCCATTGCGCAGAAGTTCCTCAACAAAAAAATTGGCCACTTGGGCCGCATGTTCTGGATCTTGAAAGCTTTGCTCCATCGGAAAGGTATATTGATTTAGCCAGTCCAATAATTGCTCCCCATAGGCCGCCATCATCTGGGTTTGGGGATAGTGCAGGTGGATATCGATCAAGCCGGGGGTGATTAACCGATCGGGGTAATGGGTCAGGGTCAAATTGGGGTAGCGATCGGCTAAAGCTGAATAGGCTCCAAAATCATGGATATGCCCTTGATTCAGCACCAACAGCCCATCGGGAATGTAACGAATACTACTGTTTTCTAAACTTTCTAAATTTTCTGCGCTGGGATTGTCTAGACTATCATTGGAGCCATTACTAAAAGGATCATTGATACAATCCAAAAATACCCCCCGAATTCCAGTTAATTCAGATAACTCCACCTGCGAACCGGAACTTTGTAAATTTTGATTGAGCCTTGGGGACAGGTTTTGGGTGTTTTGGTTCACCGTGGGCTTCTCCCATGATTGAATTCCTTCTACAATTTTAATAACGCTTTGAGAAAATGGTTGTTGATTCGAGTTAAATGCCGATGACCGATGCCGTGCAATCTCATAATTTAGAATCTCAGATTTTGGAATTTACCCTGAACGGCCAGACCGTGCGCCTCTCTGCCGTGTCGCCTACGATGACGCTTTTACAATATTTGCAACAGTCGGGGCGATCGGGCACGAAGGAAGGCTGCGGAGACGGGGACTGCGGGGCCTGTACAGTGGCAGTCATGGGGCAAGATGCCCAGGGAAAACCCACCTACCACGCAATTAACAGTTGTCTGATTCCCATCGGCGCGATCGCTGGACGAACAGTGATTACGGTAGAGAGTTTGGCGGAGGCAGAGCGGTTGCATCCTGTCCAAGCAGCAATGGTGGAAACGGGCGGTTCCCAGTGCGGCTACTGCACGCCTGGTTTTATTATGAGTTTGTTTGCGGCCTACTATGGGGCCGATGGGGCAATCCCGGATGAAACCGTAGAGGGCAACCTCTGCCGCTGTACGGGCTATTTACCGATTCGGCGGGCGGCTCAGCAACTCAGCCAGCAATTAACTCAGCCAGATCCAGCAACTCCCCGCGATCGATTTTCTGCGCAACTCGCCAATTATGCTGCGCCCAGAAACGATTTTGCTTACATTAGCCCCACGGAGCGCTTCTATCGTCCGACCCAACTGCAAACGGCCTTAGAACTGTTGCACCAGTATCCCGATGCGGTGGTGCTGGCCGGGGGAACGGATCTGGGGCTTGACCTGAGCCACCGTCGTCGATCGTTTCCAACAATCATTGCCCTAGAAGCCATTCCAGAATTGCAAGAAATTCAGCAACTAGAAAATTCGTTCAGCATTGGTGCAAGCGTTTCCCTAAGTCATCTCAAAACAAAATTACATGGTTACTTCCCTAGCCTAGATGAAATGTTAGTCTGGTTTGCAGCCCAGCAGGTTCGCAACCGCGCTACCATGGGTGGCAATCTGGCTACGGCCTCTCCGATCGGTGACCTGCCCCCGGTTTTACTAGCGCTAGATGCGATAGTGGAATTGGTGAGTTTGGACGGAGTCCGCAGGGTGCCCATCGCAGAATTCTTTACAGGCTATCGAAAAACTGTACTGCAACCGGGCGAGTTAATTCGATCGATTGAAATTCCGACAACGCTGACACCAGAAACCACACAACGCCACAGCCAATCTTATAAAATTGGTAAACGGGGCACCGATGATATTAGTATTGTGGCCGCAGCATTTACGATCGATCTCGATGCTCACAACACGATCGTCCATGCCAGGTTGGCCTACGGCGGCGTTGCTGCTACACCCATTCGCGCGATCGCGATCGAACAGGACTTAATCGGCCAACCGTGGACAAGGGAAACCGTGAGGGCCTGTAAACCCAGGTTACACGACTGTTTTACGCCATTGAGTGATCTGCGAGGAAGCGCCCATTACCGAAAAACGTTAGTCGCCAATCTATTTGAAAAATTCTTTATCGACATGGGGGGGAGGTAAACCAATGATTCATCAATCCAAATCCCATGAAAGCGCGATCGGACATGTCACAGGCAAGGCAGTGTATACCGACGAACAACGGCCTCCCGTCGGAATGTTATCACTCTATCCCGTGATGGCTCCCCATGCCCATGCGAGAATCACAACTATTAATCTTAGTGGTGCAGAAAAGGTTGATGGTTACGTTACAGTAGTCACTGCATCGGATATTCCTGGAATTAATAACACAGGAGTCATTCTAGCGGATGAAATTCTATTACCCACCGAAGAAATTAGTTATTGGGGACAGGCAGTGCTGTGGGTTGTGGCTGAGACAGATATTGCGGCTCAACGGGCTGCGGAGATCATTCAAGTTGAATATGAACCCTTGCCTGCCATTCTCTCGATCGCCGATGCCATTGCTGCCGATCGCTTCCATGGCCAACCTACCCAAATTAGTCGTGGGGCGGTCGAAACGGCGCTAGCTCAGTCCGACCATCGTTTAACCGGAGCATTAGAGATCCAAGGTCAGGATCACTTTTACTTGGAAACCCACACCAGTTGGGTGATTCCCGATGGCGAAGGGCATTTTCAAGTCTATTCCTCCACACAACATCCCACGGAAACCCAGGCGATCGTAGCGCGGGTGTTGGGCATTGCCAAAAATCAAGTGGTGGTGACTTGTTTGCGGATGGGCGGTGGCTTTGGGGGCAAGGAAACCCAGGCCAATCCCTTTGCGGCAGTGGCCGCGATCGCAGCTTACAAAACCGGGCAGCCCGTGCGGGTCAAGCTGAAACGGGAACAGGACATGATTCTCACCGGAAAACGCCATGCCTTCCTGGGACAGTATGAGGTCGGATTTACGGCAGAGGGGCAGATTACAGCACTGGCGGTCAAGCTCTACGCCGATGGGGGCTGGAGTTTGGATCTGTCGCCTCCGGTGCTGTTGCGGGCGATGGTGCACGTGGATAACGCCTACTATATTCCCCATCTGACAGTGCAGGGCTGGATTGCCAACACCCATAAGGTCTCCAACACGGCGTTTCGGGGCTTTGGCGGGCCGCAGGGAATGGTGGTGATTGAGGAGGTGATCGATCGGGTTGCTCGGACACTCCAGTTACCGCCGGAGGAGGTTCGGGAACGCAATTTCTATCGGGGTTCCGGGGAAAGGAATACCACCCATTACGGGCAAGAGATTGGGGATAATCGCCTCGATCGGGTCTGGCAGGAATTACTAGATCGATCGAACTTTTCCCAGCGTCGATCGGAAATTGCTCAATTCAATCACACTAGTGTTGATAAAAAGCGAGGCTTAGCCATCACGCCTGTAAAATTTGGAATTTCCTTTAATAAAGTGCAATATAATCAGGCAGGTGCTTTCGTTCTCATTTACACCGATGGTAGTATTCAGTTAAACCACGGTGGTACTGAGATGGGGCAAGGCTTGCATACTAAAATGCTACAGGTAGCCGCAAAATCCCTAGGGGTCAGTCTTCAGCGGTTTCGCATGATGCCCACCAGTACGGATAAGGTACCCAATACCTCAGCCACCGCTGCATCCAGTGGATCGGATTTGAATGGCCAAGCGGTTAAAGACGCCTGTGAAACCTTGAAGGCTCGCTTAAAACCGATCGCGGCTCGTTTGTTAGATTTACCCGAGGATGCAACCTTAGAGTTTGCCGAGGATTGGATTTATTACACGGAAGATAACGCACGAGACAACACACGAAAAATCACCTTTGAAGCAGTTGTGCAAAAAGCCTACGACGATCGAGTTAGCCTATCTGCAACGGGCTACTATCGTACACCCACTATTTTCTGGAATCCGGAAACCGGCAAAGGCAATCCCTTTTACTATTTCGCCTATGGTGCGGCAGTGAGTGAAGTCGAAGTTGATGGCTTAACGGGCATGTTTAAGCTGCGGCAAGTGGACATTGTCCATGATGTGGGCGAGTCACTGAATCCGTTAATCGATCGGGGGCAAATTGAGGGGGGATTTGTGCAGGGAATGGGTTGGCTGACGATGGAGGAGTTGGTCTGGGACGATCGGGGCAGTTTGAGAACCCATGCGCCCAGCACCTATAAGATTCCAACGATTCGCGAAGTTCCAGAAAATTTCAACGTCCATCTGTTGCAACGAGCAGCGCAGGAGGGTGTGATCTATGGCAGTAAGGCCGTGGGAGAACCGCCGCTGATGCTGGCCATTTCGGTGCGAGAGGCGATTCGGGAAGCGATCGCGGCCTTTGGTCACTCTCCTACCAGGGTAGCCCTAGCCTCTCCTGCCACACCAGAGAAAATTCTAACTGCGATCGAGCAAATCACAGCAGAGGTTGAGATTGTCAGTTAAATTTACGCTAATGTCAACGATAAATTAGCTAGAGGTTATATTCAGGTTAGATCACAGCATGGCGCGATCGTTCTATCATTTGTTCTTAAACACCTTACAAACGGAAGCAGTGGTTTTAGCAACGGTGGTTGAAGTATCCGGATCAACACCGCGAGAAATCGGTGCGAAAATGTTTGTAAACGCTGCTGGAACCATTCAAGGAACGATCGGGGGGGGTGCAGGGGAAGCTAAGGTTATTCAACACGCATTGCAAGTTCTCGAAACGGGGATTAAGCAGCGGGTCGAGATTGATTTATCGGGACACCTCAAAGCAGCCAACCCAATCAGCCCCAAGGAAGGGATCTGTGGCGGCAGAATGCAGGTCTGGCTGGAACGCTGGGCTGGAAATGAGGCACGGGCGATCGTGCAGGAAATCCTAACAGCTTTAGAGGCCGGTCGATCGATTACGCTGGTGACGCCCTATGGGAGTGAGCGATCGCCTTGGATTGTCGATCAATTCGATCCCCCTAAATCCCCCTTAAAAAGGGGGACTTTGAATATCGATCCCCCTAAATCCCCCTTAAAAAGGGGGACTTTGAATATCGATCCCCCTAAATCCCCCTTAAAAAGGGGGACTTTGATTAATAATAATCCGGTTCCCCCTTTGTTTCTAGCTTTAGCGGCGCGTAGCGCGGGGGCTAGGGGGAATCAAAACTGTGAAGGAGAGGCATTGGATGCCTTTGTCGAAGTTATCCAACCCCAGCCGACGGTATTGATTATTGGAGCCGGACACTGTGGAATTCAACTGGCTAAAGTAGCTGATATTGCAGGGTTTCAGGTCATGGTACAGGACGATCGGAGGGATTGGGCCAACGCGGATCATTATCCCCAAGCTACTCGAATTTTTACGACTTCGATCGCAGAGACGATCGCGCAACTTAATCACCATTCTGCACTATATATTGCATTGCTGACCCGAGGCTATCAGCATGATGTGCAGGCATTACAAGCAATCATGACCAAAGCCATCCCTTGTCATTACATTGGCATGATGGGCAGTCAGCGACGAGTGCAGCAGGTATTGCAAGCAGTGCAAGCTCAGGTCGCTCAGGAATTCAGCGAACTTTCTGAACTACAGATTAGCCAGTGGCTGCAACACATTCATGCCCCGATCGGTTTAGACATTGGTGCACTGACTCCTGAAGAAATTGCAGTTAGTATTACAGCAGAAATGATTCAAATTCGGCGTCGCGATCGTGATCAAAAATGTTCACCGTAGCATTATTATCGTATTTCTAGTTAATCATCTCTATCGTTAATCTAATTTTTTTGCTTACGACAATCCTAATACCTTTTTCAAGAGATTCTGATCCTGGAGTTTGATGCGGAATCGGTCATTCTCCACATCCCGAATCCAGCTTTGGCTCTTGCCCGTCTTCTCAGCCAAGCTGCGCTGACTCATGCCTAACTGTTTCCTGGCCGCGACAATTTGTTCTCCAGACAGAGATCGTGGCGTTGTTACCGTTTTCTTGTTCGCCGTTTTAGCGCGCGATCGATTCCGTTGTTTGTCTCGCTTGCTTGAGCGTTGCTGCCAATCTGGGGGAATCTCCAACCGAAGAATACGAGCCTGCATCAAACGGTTCCATTTACCCCGAGGAGCCGCATCCGTTAAACGGGATGAATTGCCGCCATCCATCATCCAAAATTCCAAAGCTTCCTCAGCATCCTCCGGTAAATCAGCCAACTTCGCCCAGAGCGGCTGGATTTCAGGGGGATAGGTTTCTGGATCAAATATCGGCTTCAAGCCATAGTGATTCAGGACTTCCAGATCGCCCTCAAACGTGCGTAGCAGTCGCTTACGATCTTCTCGGTGGGAATAGCCTTGTTGTAGTTTTTCTTGACCATAGGCGACCCGCATCAACGTAGGCACGGTGATCCGCTGCTCCATTCCCAATTTGCTTTTAAACAGAAACCACAGCATGATTCGGGCGGCTCCTTCATGCTGTTGCCACATTCCCATCACCGTCTGGAGCAAGGATTTGGGCAAGAGTCCGTATTGATAGAAGGCCGATCCCTCCTGACAGCCGGATTGATTTAAAAAGTATTTTGCCCATTGCCCCGCTTGGATATGAAAGGTCATTCCCACTAAATGCCGACGGCCAGACTCATCTTCCTGAAGACTGGGCTGGATTTCTTGCAGGTGCCACAGGGGAGCACGGGGAATCGAGAATTTAGGAATCCTGCCTTGCTGGGGCCAATGGACTTCTACATCCAATCCGCAGGACTGCTGCACCAATTCACGAATTAAAATGATTTTGGCCGTTTTATTCAAATCCCTACGCTTATCCAAGCCCAAGTACTGTTCAATTTGCCGATCGCTGATCACAAAAGTCTGTTCCCAAGGATGATCTAAGGCAACGGCGTGGGCAGCATAAATCAAATGTAAACAGGCTGACCGAATGTCCAACTTTTCGATACTTGCGATCGCAGCTGGGGCCTTGGCTGCGCAGGAATTGGCTGCAACGGTTGGAGGCGATGGGGATGGAGCAGTGCCCGCTGCCATGAGACTGAAGGCTTCTGCCCGCAACCAAAACCGTAGTCGCCCTCGACCTTGCTTAACTTGGCGTTCGTAATAAAACGTTCCGGTGGCATCCCGTTGCCAGGGTAACGATTGCCGTTGTGCCAACAGATTACAGCCTTCCCACATCACGATCGCAGAAGCAAAGGTATTTGTTTTACCATTGAGAAATAAATTCGGACTCGTGGCCACGCGATCGTTTTCTTTCCATCGTCCTTTTTTAGCTTCCAACGGAGAAGGAGGCGTGTCGATCGGGCAATGAACAACGCATTGTGGCCCTCCAGCAACCGTTGCACAATTATCACAGAGTGCCGGATCGATCCAATAATGCTGATGTTCCACTTGAATCGCACCCATGGGACATTCGGGTACGCAAATACCACATTGAGTACAGTGATTGTGAATCGTATAAGGCATAGTATGGGAGAGCAAAAGAGACAGTGAGCCAGAACTCAATTGAGAATTGCCAGAAAAACTAGAAAAACGGATTCTCTGAGCTGACTGAAAGCTAGCTGACTAGAGCAGAATGAGCTAATCCCCAATCAATATCCCCAATCAATATCCCCAATCAATTTGTGATTGCAACACATCACGATTCCCCCAAATCCTCCCCTGAATAAGAGGGGGACTGTGAAAGAATTTGACTGAATTCCCCTTTAATAAGGGAAGCTAGGAATCGAATCTGTAGCAGTGATCAATCAATTTAGCCTAAGGCACAACTGTCAAGAACACGCATAAAAGACACTCAAGCATTTAGAGCAATCAGTTGGAACGACTGATATCAAGCTGACCGTAACCGAGCAAAGCATTTTATAACTTAGCGAAACACTGCGTAACTCAGCAAGGCATGACTCGTAACTCAGCAAAGCAGGATTGAGCGAGCATTACCTAGCAAATTATTTTTACAATAAAGTATTACTTAGCAAAACATTTTTACTTAGCAAAACATTTTTAGAGTAAGGATTAGACCATGGGAATCAAGGAATCTCCAGCAATTGCACGATCGACTAGCACCTTTGACTAGCACGATCCAGCAGAATGATCGAGCCGCGCAAACCATCGAGCCGCGCAAACCATCGAGCCGCACAAACAAAGGAAATTAACTATCTATAGTTAACTATCTATAGTTCTAATCAGAATTGGGATGTGTATTTGTTCCTACTAAGCAATTCCCGATTTATTTAATTTTCTTAATCAGGATTTAATGTATTCACGATTACCCCGATCGTGGGCCAGGGCGACCAGGGCAACCCAAACTATGATTGTTTTGATTATGGCTGTTTTGATTATGGCTACTTTGACTATAGTCGCCCCGATCGTGATTACCCGATCGTGGTTGCTCCAATCTCCGCAACATCCGATCGAGCCTATACCCACTCCATGGGCCATTATGCTTCCAGCACATTGAGCCGTAACGGATTCAGGTGGACTTGCCAGGGCAAGGGCTGGTCTTTTAGCTGTTCCCACCGTTCTTTAAACACTTCTGCCTGCAAATGATAATCCCCAGCATGGGTCGGCGGGTGATGGAGTTTGAGATAGAGCGTCATCCGGTGGGGGGTTTCACTCGTCGCCGTTAGCCAACAGGAGAACGTATTCAAGCTCGGGTTAGGAGAGCTGAGCGGACTGAGCACAGGCGGACTGAGTGCAGTCGGAACTGGAACAAAGGTAATTTGGTGGGCACGGATGGCGATCGCGCTCAGGCGCTCTGGAATCGGTTCCAGCACCGTTAAATCACAGCCCCAATCGATCGCTTGGACTTGCTGGGTCCCCACCGGAATGGCGCGGGAAAAGTTTTTACACCCCGTCAGTTGGGCAATACTGGCACATTTGGGATGCTCAAAAATCTCCTGCTTCGACCCATGGGCGATCGCCTGTCCCTGTTCCAACACGAGTAAATTTTGGGCAATGCGGTAAACTTCTTCCATGTTGTGGCTGACAAATAACGTGACGCCGGAATAGGTGCTGAGGGTCGTCATTAACTCACGCTCCAATTGGCTACGGAGGTGGGTGTCCAGCGCGGAAAATGGCTCATCCAGCAGCAGCACCTCCGGCTGGCTGGCGAGGGCACGGGCCAAGGCCACCCGCTGCTGTTGACCGCCGGACAATTGATGGGGATAGCGATCGGCCAAACCCGTTAATCCCATGCGGCTGAGATAGTGGGTGACTTCCTGCTGAATGGCTGATTTGACCAGGGTTTTCGGTAGGCCAAAGGCAATATTTTGCGCCACGGTCAGGTGGGGAAACAGGGCATAGTTCTGAAAAATAAAACCAATGCGCCGATCTTGGCTGGGTACGTTAATGCCCCGTTGGGAATCCAATAAAATTCGCCCGTTCAAAATAATCTGGCCTGCCGTCGGCGTCTCTGTTCCCGCAAGACAGCGCAACAACATACTTTTGCCCGATCCCGATGCCCCTAAAATTCCCAAGGGCTGATTGTCAGCTAAAAATTTGACTTGGAGCGTAAAGTCAGGCAACTCTTTACACAGCTCGATCGAGAGTCCTGAATGAGTAGACTGTGCAGTAAATCGATGTTGCGATCGCCGAGACTTTTTTTCCCAGATTAGATGGCTGACTGGCTTAAGGAAATCACTTCGGGGTGACTTTAGCGATCGCCAGAAAGAACGGAAGACCCGCTTGATAGAATCGCTAGATTGATAGCGGTGTGTTCTCTGCACTAGTCGCTGGGAATAACGGTTAAATGACCATAGATTAATCACCGCAATCGCAGATAAAGAAATAGAAAGAATCACACCCGACCAGAACCACGCCTGTTGGTTTTCTCCGGCCTCCACTGCACGATAAATCGCCAGGGGAATGGTCGTCGTGACACCGGGAATATTGCCCGCAAGCATCAATGTTGCACCAAATTCCCCCAGCCCCCGCGCAAAGGCTAACGTTGCCCCAGCCAGAATGCCAGGAAGGGCTAGGGGTAGGCTAATTCGCCAGAAAATTTCAGCTTCCGATGCCCCAAGGGTTCTGGCCGCTTGCAGGAGGTGCCCATCAATCTGCTCAAAGGCTCCCAAGGCGGTGCGATACATCAAGGGAAACGTTACGACTGTAGCCGCGATCGCGGCGGCATACCAGGTAAAAATAATCTCTGTATTAAGTGCACGGAGCAGTTGCCCGATCGGGCCTTGTTGACCAAACAGTTGCAGCAAAATAAACCCCACAACCGTTGGCGGCAAAATTAAGGGGGAAATCAACAGACCATCCAAGAAAGAACGCCATTGCCCACGATAATGAACCAAGCGATAGGCTACAGTGACCCCTAGCAAAAAAGTAACCACCGTCGCAACGCTGGAAACTTTGAGAGAGATCCACAGAGGAGAAAGATCAAATTCACTCGGCTGCATCGAAAAAAGAAGAATAAAAGACAGAGAAACACGATCGAACTGATACCCCAATCCTTAACGGGGCACTATCTCAAATCCAGCTTGGGTAAATCTATTTTGGGCGATCGGGCTGGAAAGAAAGTTAGAGAAATCGGTAGCCGCTTCAGGATGTTTGCTGGTTTTGATGACGGCGATCGGGTAGACGATCGGATCGTGCAAATTGTCGGCGATCGTTTCAACGATTTTGACTTGGTTGGTGGTCTTAGCATCCGTCAGGTAAACCAAACCCGCTTGGGCGTTACCAGATTCAACAAATTGCAGCACTTGCCGCACATTGTTGGCAAGGACGTATTTAGCTTGCAACGTCTTCCAAAGACCCTGTTTTTCGAGGATTTGTTGAGCATACTGTCCTGCGGGAACACTTGCAGGATCCCCGATTGCAATCCGTTTCACCTCATCCTGGGTCAGACCTTGCAGATTGCTAACACCGGATTGATTGGCTGGAACAATCAACACCATGCGATTTTTCAGCAAATTTCGCCGACTCCCAGGAACAATTAAATTTTTCGCCTCCAGTTGATTCAAAGGCTTTGCTGCTGCTGCAATAAAAACATCTACAGGAGATCCTTGTTCAACTTGCCGTTGCAACGCACCAGAACTGGCAAAATTATAGCGAACCGTTGCTGTGGCGTTAGATTCTTGATACAGCGGTGCAATCTCTTGGAGCACATTGGTCAGGCTGGCGGCGGCGGACACCGTGAGGTCGATCGAGGGTTGGGAGGGAGGAGAAGGCGATTTTGACGCGGTATTAGGGGAACCATTCGGGAAACAAGCCGTAACGACGATACCTAGGGCAACAACCAATCCGAGGAAGACCGAAATCTGTTTTTTGGAAGTAAGCCGCATACCCATTTGTAATCCTTTCTCAAGCCTGAATGTTTTGAGTCCTCAATGTAGCCAAGGGAAAGCAATTTGCTATAAGACAGAATTAAAAGTTAAGCCTGAAGTTCGCTTAGCAAAAGTCTAGCAGATTAGTTCAGGCTATTCGCTAGGGCTTGGTGAGTGTAGCAATTTTTGGGGCAGACTCGACTACAAGCCTGACAGCCAATGCAATTGTCAGCATGGGCGATCGTCATGACTTTGCGTTCAATTTCGTCGTCGTCCTCATTTTCGACAAACTCTCCCTCTTCATTCAGGGCTCTCAGCTGCAAAACATCCCTTCCACAGACTTTAAAACATCGACCACAGCCAATGCATTTTTCTTGATTAATCGCCTGAACAAACTGTGGGATCCAAACTTTTCGACCAAAGGTTAAGCCTGTCAGTGTCGTCATAGTTGATGGTTCCTCATCCAGTTAAGAAATGCGATTGGTAATGCGAACGGAAACAACGGAAAGTAGTTCAGGACTGAGAGGAACTCGATTTGAACCTAGCCGAATGATATAGCGGGGAAAGTTTTGTTCCAGGGTAATGGTTTTACCCAAGGTGAGCCCTAGGGTTTTCAGCTTCCGGTGGGTATAATCGTTGGCCTGGTGCAGTTTTGCAATAACTGCCCGCTCTCCAACTTTCAATTGCTTTAAGGGGTAAAGAAGATCTGTCATGGTGCACTGTGTTAAGGGGAGGTAGACTTAGACAAGATAAGGCTCTTGGTGGGTTCGAATCGTGCAATCCGATCGGGGATAGGCGACGCAGAGGAGAGCAAAGCCCTTGGCCATTTGGTCATCGTCTAAAAAGACTTGATCCGCCTGATCCAATTCACCTTCCACCACTTTACCCACACAACTCGAACAGGAACCGGATTGACAGGATGAAGGCAGCTCGATGCCTTGTTCTTCAGCCGCTTCGAGAATCGTTGTCCCATCACTGACAGGAAAGGTGATGTCGATCGCGTGTTTTTTATTGATTAAATGGACTTGATAGGTTGCCATGGTTGTAATCTCCTACAATCTCTTTCTACAATCTCTTTCTACAATCTCTTTCTACAATTGCTGCCTACAATCTCTTCCTACAGTTGCTGAATTAAGCATTGGCACTGGATGCCCCTAGGACTGGCAGGAAACCCCCGCTGGGGAACAATCTCCAGCTTTAAACGATTGACCACAGCCACAGGTTTCGGTGGCATTGGGGTTGCTAAACTTGAATCCGCTTTGCGTCAACCCCTCGACATAATCAATCACCACGCCATCTAAGAGTGATGCGCTTTGCCGATCGAGGTAAATTTGTAACTTACCTTGCTCTACTACAATGTCATCGGGTTGCGGAGGTGCAATGTCTAAGCCGTATTGATAGCCGCTACAGCCACCATCTTGAATAGACAAACGGACACGCTTCAGCGGAGCATCAGGAACCGCATTAGCACTCTGAACAAAGGCACGTAATCGTAGTTCAGCGATTTCTGTCATGTTAACTAGCATGGATTGCCTCAAAGTCTCAACGAATAGGACAGTGGAAAATTTTGGAAGGGGAAAGTTCGGGAATAGGAAATTCGGGAGATGAAAAATTCGGGAAGTGGCCGAACTATTTCCTACAGGCCGCGTCTACTCAACTAAAACCGGATGTACCGACGTTTCTGTAACCCGGAGTGCGGTAAAGGAATAAACATCACTAGAATTGTAGAGATAATCAAAATCTTAACGATAACGGGAGAATAGAACAAGCTTAGGAAAAGATAAAACTGGCAGATGATTGAAACAGGTAAACAAATAGTTGGACTCAGAGATTTTTGGGTCATTGAAACCGCAAAAATGGATAGCGTGAGCAGTGATAGGATGGTTCCCATAAACGGCCTCATGAAGGTTCAGTGATTCTCATGGTCATCCAGAAAGTCTGCTGAAATTGTCTCTCTCAAACCCACTTTCTAGACTTGCCTAACAACTGGCTGGGAAAATCCTTCCAAATGCCGACTCCGATCGCCACAAACCGGACAATTAGGATCATGGTAAGGGCGATGCTTAGCAAAATCAGCTCTTGCCAGATCCATCGTTAACAGTTGATTAAACAAGGGCTGGCCAAAGCCTGTAATGACCTTAATGGCTTCCAGGGCTGTGAGACAGGCTAACGTGCCCGAAACCGCCCCTAGAACCCCAAATCCACGCTTATCCCAATCGGGTTTTTCGGGAAACAGACAGGACAGACAAGGGGTTAATCCCGGCACGATCGTAGTGAGATAAGCTTCCATATCATTCATAGCCGCTTCCACCATCGGCTTCCCCCAACGGACACAGGCAGCATTCAGCAAATCCCGTTCCACAAAATTGTGGGCACAGTCGAGGACAAGATCACTCGATCGAACCAGATCATCCACATTCTCCGCAGTGACATAATCACAAATCGCATCCACTTGGATATCGGGATTGATAGATTGCAGCGTTTTCTGAGCCTTAAACACCCGAGGTTGCCCCACCCAATCATCGGTCATCAGGACTTGACGATTCATGTCATCTAACCGCAGCTCTCCGCCCCGCAGCAAGACCAGTTTCCCGACGCCTGCCACCGCTAAATACAGCGCCGCCGTGCCACCTAAGCCACCCACTCCTGTCACAAGTACAGTGGCTTGTTTCAGTTTTTGTTGAGCCTCTTCACCAAATCCACTTAACATGATTTGGCGACGATAGCGTTCAATTTCTGTTGGCGTCAATGGTTCCACTGGAGTTCTCCCCGCTGTTTCTTCTAGCAATTCCCTGAAGATTATCGAATCCCCAATTGACTGATCAAGGCCACAGATCCGATCCCTCCTAGTCCCCCTTAATAAGGGGGGGAATTTAGACAAATTCCCTTAAAGACACCCGTAATCAAGGAGATTGAGGGGAATCATTCTGGCTTGCAATCACCAATGAGATGAGGTATTAGCTTTGCCCAATTTCTGAGAGCAAAACAATATTGGGGGGCTTTTCGTGGAAGACTTTAAAGAGCTTCTGCTCTAAGGCATTAGAATCCAGAAACAGTTCGTAGGCTTGTTGAAAGGCACCACGATATTGCTCTAGAATCTGGGCTTCATTGGCGGCGGCGGCAATCAGTTCTGCCAGCACGGTTTGGCGTTCCCGCAATAGATTAGAAAACTTCTGGAGAATATGCAGGCGATTGATATTCACCACGACGGGATCGTAGGGCAAATCAAAAAACTCAAAATACTGTTCCGTTTCAGTCAGTTGGTGAAAGTCGGCAAGGGTTTTACTCATCGTGCTGGCTCCCATTTCTTCAATTACTCCCGTAAGTGCTAATGATGTCGAATAATAGTGTCGGAATTATGCCAATGCTTCCAGTTGCTTGAGCTGTTGTTTGAGCTGATGGATCTGATGATAAATCTCGTACGTGGTGGTCGCCGCTTCAATCAGACGATCGTAGTCCGTAGGTAAACCTTCTGCGAGATCATGCAAATCCATTTTGAGTTGCCCTGCTTTGCTGTTGAGCCTTTTAATTTGGGCTTGCAGATCGGTTGCGGTTGGAGTCGTCATGATGGTTTGTAATTCCTCTCATCCTCTACAGAGTTCTGACCTCAGGAAACCGCTGAGCTAGGGTCACACCCGCTGCAATGAGCTTGTCACCTTCGATCGCGAGTTTCTCTAGGGACTCAAACCCAAACCGTTGGGCATCTCGCAGGGTTCGAGAGACTAGCAAGAGGCGACCGGAAAAGACCAAAGCCCAACCAAACCCTTCATGGCTCAGGTCAATCACCACTTGGGACAGAGCCCCCGTTTCCACTTCAATTTGATAGGCAACCGCCCGATAGAACGCGAGAATCCGCCCTTGGGTGATGGGATCAACCTCACCCTCCACGGAAATTTCCCGCTTTTGGGCTTTGGTGACCACGTAGGGTTTCAGGAGCAGTTCATCGGGCCAGTTGCGGTAAGTGCCATAGGCATCATTGGCGCGAATTTGCTGAGCGATCGCTTTCAAAAAGGGGCTGTTGAGCAATTCTGAAGCATCTAGTGTGGTGACAGGTGCAGTATTGCTAGTCATGGAGTTAGGGATTCCTTAATAGTTTCAAGTTGTGTTGTGATTGCTGTGTCCGGTTATATCTAGTCCAGATCATCTAATGTAGATGATTGTTGTTGTAAGGCTTTGCGTAACCAAGGGGGAGGATTACCATTGAGCGTTGTGACCAGTTTGTCTAAGACTTCAGTGATTTCCTGATCCTCCGATTGAGCCTTGATGGGCGTGATGCGTTGCTTAATTAAGCGAGCAGCAGCACTCCCACCGATCGCTGATACATACACGATCGTGCAATCTTGGAGCGCTTCAATTTTGGGAACCAGCTTGTCCTCATTGCCATCTTCTTGAAGATTGCCATCGAACCACAGCGTTTCCAAAAATTCGTAACCCTTGGGCGAGACATCATAGACATCGATCGTTTTCGCCCAACCAAAGTGAGCATTAATATGGGCGCGATCGTGGGTGGTAAAGGCAATTTTCATGGTGTTCTCCTGAGCTATTTTTTCCTGAGGATTAACTTGCTAAGCTTTCTGCGAATTGGAATGCGGTGGGGCGCTGGATATCGTAGGGCTATGGGCCTCCTCTTGTTCTAAAAATAAATTGCCAACCTCAAACAGCAGTTGGGTCGTTCCGCGATAGCCCACCGTACATTTTTGGCCATTGCCCAGGCGATCGAAAACGGGAAACCCTAGACGATAGAGGGGAATATTCAACCGACGGGCGATCGGGGCTACATTGGAATTACCAATCAATAAATCTGCCCCCCCTGCCAACTGCTCAAAGTCTTCTAAATCACCAATGACCACCGTTTCGATCGGCAAGGTTTGCAGCAAAGGCGATTTTGTCGTAGTGACAGCGGCATGGATTTCTGCCCCCATGGACAGCAGCCATTGCGTGATAGTTGCCAGTAAATCCGGTTCTAAGGCAAGGGCAACTCGCTTACGCCCAAAGAAGAAATGTGTATCCAGCATGGCATCCTGAAGCTGACGGCGCTGGTGGAGATACGGCTGAGGCACAGAGAGGCCACTTAAATCCATCAACGCTTGCAGAAATTCATCCACCGCCCTCAATCCAGTGAGGTGAGGAAAGACTTCGTAGGGAATCCCCAGTTGTTTCTGCAAAATTTCCGCAGCCCCCCGCATACTGTCTCCAAGGGCAATGGTAAACACTGAATTACCCACGCTTTGCAATTGTTCTAAGGTTGTCCCTCCTGCCGTCACAGCACTATAGGTATCCCCCAGGTGCCCATCGAGTGAGAGGGACAAATCTGGGATCACAATGGGGGATAGGCCAAACGCAGAAACGATTTCTTTAATTTCTTGCACATCACCCGGCCCAAAAGCCGCACTGACAAGAATCACAACTTGGTTGGGGGATGGCTCGATCGAAGACTTGGCAGTAATTGTTGCAGTAATTGTTGGAATGGTACTAACAATACTCTCGACAGCCGCTGCATAACCATCCTGCAAAGCACCTTTAAAATCCGGTGTGGCAACAGACACGATCGGTAAATGATTCAGTTCAGGATGTTCCTCACGAAAGGATTTGAGAATCCGTTCCATATCATCCCCGCGAGTTTCGGTTAAGCCTGTGGTACATAGACCAATGATTTCTGGCTGGGCTTTCTCCACCAAGGTTAGAATGGCGGCTCCTACGTTGTCTTCTCCCCCTAAAATTGTGCTCACTTCCGTCATGGCCGTGGTGGCAAGGGGGATGGCTTCCCGGAAATGACGCACTAGGACGACTTTAGCAAACGCTGTGCAACCCTGGGAACCGTGGAATAGGGGCATCACGCCCTTCAAACCTAAGAACGCGATCGCGGCTCCTAGGGGTTGACTCTGTTTGAGCGGATTGACGGCGACGGATTTGGTGGGAGTGGTGATTGTTGCCATTGGAGTTGTCCGATGATGGAAGGTGATGAGAGAATTCAGACAGTACTTGCACTCAAGCGATGCAATCACACATTGCTTGGGGATTCGATAACTTAAGACACTTCCCAGGGGGCAGGTTGCCGAACTTGTTGCCAAACCGGGCTATAGAGCGCCTCGTCCAGTTCCCGAGCCATTTCAATCAGTCCCTGATAACCGGCGTAGGGATGGTGGCGCTCCTGATTGATGTCGAGGAAGGGAATGCGAGCTTTCAGAGCGGTATATTGGTTCCGGCCACCCGCAATCAACATATCAGCCTTCGTCTGGTCAATCACCCGCAGGAGTTCCTGGGCATTCCCTTTCTCCATCATGATCCCATCTTTTCCCAGGAACGATCGAATACGGGCTTTGTCTTCTTCGGTACTTTTTTTGGTGCTGGTGGCGCAGACTTCCATCCCGAGATCTTTGGCGGCAGAAATGATTGACCAGCTTTTGACCCCACCCGTGTAAAGAACGATGCGCTTGCCTTTCAGCCGCTGTCGGTAGGGAACTAGGGCTTGATTCAGCTGATCCATTTCAGTGGCAATCAGTTGTTCAATCCGCTGTTGCAAATCTCGATCGCCGATCGTTTTAGCAATGGTGCGCAGGCAATGGTTCATGTCTTCCACACCATAGAACGATTCTTCGATGTAGGGAATCCCATAGCGTTCTTCCATTTTCCGAGCCATGTTAATCAAGGCTTTGGAACAAATCATCACATTCAGCTTGGCCCGGTGGGCGCAAGCAATATCGTGATAGCGACCGTCCCCCGTAATTTGTGCCAAGACTCGGATTCCTAGTTGCTCAAACAATGGCAAGACGTTCCACAGTTCCCCAGCAATATTGTATTCACCGATTAGATTAATGTCGTAGGGAGTGGTGACTTCGGGTTCTCGGGTTCCGACAACGTACTCCAATAGCGCCTCTCCCCCCAGGCGATTGCCCAAGTTTTTACTGCCGACAAAACCGGGAGAATGAACTGGAATCACAGGTGTTTCCGTTTTCTCCGCTGCCTTTTGACAGACCGCATTCAGATCATCGCCAATCAGAGCCGTGACACAGGTGGAATAGACAAAAATAGCGGCGGGTTGATAGCGCTGGTGAATTTCTAAAATCGCCTTGTAGAGACGCTTTTCACCACCAAAAATAACATCATTTTCGTTCAGATCCGTCGTGAACCCCATTTTATGAATGGTCGGCCCAGAAGATAGACTGCCTCGGCTCCCCCAGGAATTACCTGCACAGGCGATCGGGCCGTGGACTAAATGGGCTGCATCGGAGATCGGGACTAGGGCGATCATGGCTCCATCAAAGGCGCATCCTCCTTGGGCCGCACCCGGTTGAGCCTGTTGCTTACAAGATTTGTGTTTACCTTGGTGATCCTTCTTGTGATTATGTTCACAAGCAGACTCGCTCAACAGTTCGTTAATTTTGCCTTGAGTGAGTTTCATAGGAGGAGGGGAGGATGGAAAGTTTACCCAGTGTGGAAAGCAAGCGTGGAAAGCAAGCGTGGAAAGAGTGATGCAAAGATGGAATGATTACTTTAATTTTTAGATTAGCAATAGATTCGATGAAGCGTTAGATTAGATGTAGAGTAACTTATGAAATCATTAGAGGCAGTAACTGACTAATCCTGTGTTATTGTCACTGCACGCTATAAATCACTGCATTGAGTGATAGTTACGCAAATTGTTAGTCAATCGTTAGTCAATTGCTAGTCAATTGCTAGTCAATAGAAATACCGTTAGCAAATATAGGGGGTAATATCTTCACCGCAAATATCTGAGAGATAACTAAGGGCACGGAAGCGCAGGAAAACGAGTTCGTTATAGAGTGGGTTCAGTTTACAAAGCGGCGGAATATGGATGGATTGGCCGAATAACGTAAAAGTCCGTTCAAAAGGACAAGTGCAGGGAATTAAGCGACAAATCAAGTGGGCTATACGATCGCTGGAAACTTCTAGCTGGTTGATCCATTGACGTATGGGGAACCAAGGATCAAGGGTAGGATGTCTCCGATAACTGAGGGCACGATGGGTTAGTGTTGCCATGGCAAGTATCCAGAAAAGAGGAAAGAGAGGGCGAGTGAAGCGAGAATTAGATTGCTTTTCAATCTCTAATGAATCATTCATCTGATCACTCACCCATTATTGATCTGATCACGCCAGTTAATTTGTTACAGAGTTAACCAATGATGGATAAATTAAACAAATTAACAACTTACAAATTCATAACGATTAGGTTGATAGTCCGATACAAGATGTAACGACATTCCAACGAGATTAACGGATGAGATCGTAGGAAATATCAGTCTTCGCAGGAATGATCGTATTCCGATCGAGTTCATCCAGTAAGGTATTCACAACCCAGTTGAGCAAGTTAATCGTACCTTGATAGCCATAGGTAGCATAACGGTGGAGATGGTGGCGATCGAAGATAGGATAGCCAATGCGAACCATGGGAGTCTTGGTATCCCGCCAGAGGTATTTCCCATAGGAATTCCCAATCAGCAGGTCAACGGGTTCCGTGAACAGCAAAGAACGCATATGCCATAGATCACGCCCACCATGGATCGTAGCCCCTTGACCAAAGGGACTGGAATCCAACAGCGATCGTAGCTCTTTTTCAAAGGCGTCATTGCTATTGGTAACCACAATGTGAACAGGTTCCGCACCAATTTCCAACAGGAATTGGGTTAACCCAACCATCAGATCGGGATCGCCATACATCGCAATCCGTTTACCGTGGAGCCACGCCTGGGAATCGGTTAAGGCATCCACTGCGCGTCCCCGTTCCTCTTCCAATTCCTTCGGAATGGGTTTTCCTGTCAGGGCTGAGAGCTTCATCAAAAATTCGTCCGTCCCCCGAATGCCCACGGGGCGAGCCACATAGGTTTTTTGCTGCCACTCATTGTCTATGTATTCGCGGGTTTTGCTGGTGGAGTAGGCTTGGAGCGCGATCGTGGCTTCTGCGTTGATTGAATCTGCGGCCTCTTCCAGCTTGGTGCCGCCGGGATACATGTTATATTCCCCGGTGTTGGGCGAGTCTAGGTAATCTGAGTTATCCGCCAACAGCGTATAGTCAACCCCCATCAGCCCTGCAATCCGCTTAATTTCGCGCAAGTTGCCGACATAGGTTTCAAACCCAGGAATCAAGTTCACCTTGCCATTGCTGGTTTCTTGCTTTTTACCCGCAGTCAGGTTGGTTAGAATCCCCTTCATCATGTTGTCGTATCCAGTGATATGCGACCCCACAAAGCTAGGTGTATGGGCATAGGGCACAGGAAACTCTTGGGGAACGGCACCTTCTTCCTTAGCCGTTTTGATGAACGCTTGTAAATCGTCGCCGATCACCTCTGCCATACAAGTCGTACACATGGCAATCATTTTGGGCTTATACAGGTTGTAGGAGACTGCCAGCCCTTCCACTAAGTTTTTTAAGCCCCCGAAGACCGCCGCATCTTCGGTCATGGAAGAGGAAACCGCAGAAAAGGGTTCTTTGAAATGGCGGGTGAAATGGCTACGGAAATAGGCCACACAACCCTGGGAACCATGGACAAAGGGTAGAGTCGCTTCAAATCCCACCGCTGCTAAGATTGCACCAAGGGGTTGGCAAGCTTTAGCCGGATTAACCGTTAGGGATGTACGAGCAAAGTTCTGTTCGCGATATTCCCAGGTTTTAGTCCACTCTGCTATGCGCTGGACTTCTTCAGGATCGTGGCCGCCTTCAAAAGCTTTCTTAGCTTGAAAGAGGTCTTGATATTCCGGTTGGTGAAACAGTTCCGCGTGATCCTTAATTTGGTTGATGTCATTTTGAGCCATAATGGGTTCTCCAAGTTTGAGCGTGGGCGTCGAGGGTGAGGAAAGGGCAGGGGCTACGATCGATGGCTACAAGGGTTACAAGAGTTACAAAGGCTCTAGGGCAAGAGCTTCAGAATAAGAGCTTCAGAAAAGAGCTTCAGAACAGGCTGCTACTTTTGCCAAGGGGCACCAATTAAGCTCCAGGTTGGGCTATTCAGGGCCAAATCCATATCACGGGCAAAGATGGCAAATCCGTCATAGCCGTGGTACGGGCCAGAGTAGTCCCAGGAGTGCATTTGGCGGAAGGGGAGGGCCATTTTCTGGAAGACGTATTTCTCTTTAATCCCAGAGGCAATCAGATCCGGTTGCAGGGCTTTAACAAACTGCTCAAACTCATAGGCCGAGACATCATCGTAAATCAAGGTGCCGTTTTCTACGTAATGGGTCGTGCGCTTGTAGTCATCGTTATGACCAAATTCATAGCCCGTTCCCACCAGTTTCATCCCCAGGTCTTGGAAGGCAGGAACCACGTGGCGGGGACGCAGTCCACCCACCATGAGTGCTACGGTTTTACCTTCTAGGCGCGATCGATATTTGGCGATAACCGCATCCGTTTGGGCTTGGTATTTTGCAATGACGGCTTCTGCGTTGGCCTGAATGGTTTCATCAAATTTGGATGCAATTTCTCGCAGCGATTCCGCAATTTTGGTGGGGCCGAAGAAGTTGTATTCCAACCAGGGAATCCCATAGGCTTCTTCCATGTGGCGGCTAATGTAGTTCATGGAGCGGTAGCAGTGTACCAGATTGAGTTTAACGCTGGGGGTCAACATCATCTCATTCAGCGTCCCATCCCCAGACCATTGGGCTACTACACGCAGGCCAATTTCTTCTAGCAGAATACGGCTTGACCAAGCATCCCCCCCAATGTTGTAGTCCCCAATAATTGCCACATCATAGGGCCCCGGTTCAAAGCCCAGGGTGCCTTCTTTTTTGGCCTTGTCCGACTTGGGAAATACCCAGTCCCGGATGGTGTCGTTGGCGATGTGGTGGCCGAGGGATTGGGAAACACCTCGGAAGCCTTCACAACGGACAGGAACCACGGTTTTCCCGGTGTCTTTAGCTTTCTTCTTCGCGACTGCTTCAATATCATCTCCAATTAACCCGATCGGGCATTCGGATTGGATGGAAATGCCACGGTTGAGGGGAAACAGCGCTTCAATTTCGTCAATGAGTTTGGCCAGTTTCTTATCCCCACCAAACACGATATCGCGTTCTTGGAAATCAGAGGTGAACTGCATCGTACCAAAGGAATCAATCCCTGTGGTTCCGATGTAGTAGTTCCGTCGTCCAGACCAGGAGTAATAGCCACATCCCACGGGGCCATGGCTGATGTGCACCATATCCTTAATTGGCCCCCAAACCACGCCCTTAGAGCCTGCGTAGGCACACCCTCGGGTGGTCATCGTTCCAGGAACCGATTTGATGTTGGACTTCACCCCACAATCCGATTTACCTTCTTCGTAAACGTTGAGGTGCTTGGCCCGCTTTTTCTGAGCTTTATCAGGATAGGCTTCTAGAACCTCTTGAATTAAGGCTTTAGGGTCTACTTCAGGCTGAACAGTTGTATCTTGATCTAGTGCCGGGGATGCAGCAGGGGTCATAATGTCTCCTCGTAATAGCTAGATTGGGAGAGAGTAGTTGGAAGAAAGCAGGCAATACTGAAGTGAAAGAAACGGAAGTGAAAAAACAGAAGTGAAAGAAATAGGAAAACTAAGAAATGGGAAAACTAAGAAATGGGAAAACTACGATCGTCAAATGTAGGGCAAAGAAGTGGGATTGGATAGCAACACAATTAATTTTATGCAACCAATCCCACAACAGACGGAGTTTAACCAGTGGAGTTATAGGACGAGTCTCAGGACGAATGCCTCAGCAGGACGCCTCAGCATAACACCTCAGCATGGGATCTCAGCGTTACACCAAAGTCGGCACTTTAGTTCCATCGGACTGAATCGCCTTGAGGTATTCTTCTTCACCACCCAGGATTCCGAATTCCACCAACAGTTCTTCCAGTTCATCCATGGTAATGGGGGTGGGAATGGTCAGGTTGGTGTTATCTTTGATTTTCCGAGCCAGGGCACGATATTCGTTGGCTTGATCGCAATTCGGTGCATACTCAATCACCGTCATCCGGCGCAGTTCAGCATGTTGCACCACATTGTCGCGGGGCACAAAGTGAATCATCTGAGTATTCAGCTTTTCAGCCAAGGCTTCAATCAGTTCAATTTCCCGATCGACCTTACGGCTATTACAGATCAGACCGCCTAGGCGCACCCCACCGGAGTGGGCGTATTTCAGAATGCCTCGGGCAATGTTGTTGGCAGCATACATCGCCATCATTTCACCAGAGCAGACAATGTAAATTTCCTGGGCTTTGCCTTCCCGAATCGGCATTGCAAAACCACCACAGACAACGTCCCCTAACACGTCATAGGAGACGAAGTCGAGGTCTTCATAGGCACCATTTTCTTCCAGGAAGTTGATGGCGGTAATAATGCCTCGACCCGCACAGCCGACACCAGGTTCAGGCCCACCGGATTCCACACATTTCACCCCTTGATAGCCCGTGAGCAGGACTTCATCCAATTCCAGGTCTTCTACTGCGCCGCGTTCTGCTGCCAGGTGCAGAATGGTGGTCTGTGCTTTGCTGTGCAACATCAAACGAGTGGAATCCGCCTTGGGGTCGCATCCTACAATCATGATGCGTTCGCCCAGTTCTGCCAACCCTGCGATCGTGTTCTGCGAGGTGGTGGACTTACCAATCCCACCTTTACCGTAAAACGCAATTTGACGAATATTGTCAGTCATGGAATTCTCCTACTTCGGTATGGATAGAGACAATAGATAGCAATGCTGTAAAGCCGTAACCGATCAGTAAGCAAAAACGAGATACAAAAGACAAGCCACAAAAACAAAAAACAGTCAAAGCTACAGGGGAGGAAATGGGGAACGATCAACCGTCCGTTACGTTCCCCAGCGTCCATCGGTTGGCAACATCACACGCCTTGGGAGAAATAGGCGGTGCTCGTTCACCCCAACGGGGGTGATTTAATTGGCAGTTAGTGAGCATTTTCATCAGAGGAATGATGATGGTTAACTGGAATGCAAATTGGCTAGGATGCAAAGAGGGACTACACCGCTTCCACAACTAAACTCGGGAGAACTCGTTCCTTTAACCGAGACTCGATCGCAATCTTTAACGTAGTTGTACTGGAGGAGCAGGAACCACAAGCACCCTTGAGAATGACCTGAACGACATCATCTTTGACATCGTAAAGTTCAACATCCCCTCCATCGGCAAGCAACACAGGACGCACTTCTTCGGTCAGAACTTGCTGAATGAGATTAATCTTTTGCAGTGTGGTTAAGGGGCGATCGTCCAGGACTATCGCGAGTTCGGCATTGACGCGGGCAGAGGTGGCGGCTTTTTCCGCTTGGATGGCTTGAATTAAATCTTCAATACCTGCTAAACAGGAACCACAGCCACCCCCCGCTTTGATATAGTTGGAAACCTGTTCGACCGTGGTTAAATCGTTCTCGATAATGACCCGGCGGATCTTGGGTTCACTGATGCCAAAGCAGCGGCAAACCAAGGCTCCTTCCTCTTCTTCGTGGTGTTCCACTTCAATGCCACGATATTTGTAAATGGCGGCTTCGAGGGCTTCCTGACCCATCACAGAACAATGCATTTTAGCTTCTGGTAAGCCACCCAGGTAATCGGCAATCTCACGATTGGTAATTTTCAGCGCCTCATCTAAGGTCAAGCCTTTAATCAATTCCGTCAATGCGGAGGAAGATGCGATCGCGCTGGTACAGCCAAAGGTTTGAAACCGCGCATCCAAGATTTTGTCCTGGGCAATTTCGATCTTTAAGTGGAGTCGAAGGGCGTCACCACAGGCGATACTGCCCACTTCACCGAAGACAACCGCAATGCCAGATTCGTTATCTGCGGCGATCGCGCCCTGGTTCTTCGGGTTATAAAACAAGTCTAGGACTTTCTCTGTATAATCCCACATGATGGCATTTCCTAGAAAATAATGCTGGATGAATCAAACAAGTTAACGAGGTGAGATAGAAAGGGAATTGATTTGAGATAGACGTTACAATCGCTAGGTGGCTGCACCTGCAATGGTCATATCACGCTCCTGGAGCCAGCCAGCGGCATCACTGGTAAAGGGAGACAGTTCCCGTAGGCGATTCACAATTCCCGGCATCACTTCTAGCACCCGATCGACTTCTGCCTCCGTGGTAAATCGGGAGAGACTAAAGCGAATGGAACCATGCAAAATGGTATAGGGTAATCCCATAGCTCGCAAAACGTGGGAGGGCTCTAGGGAGCCAGAGGTACAGGCCGAACCGGAGGATGCGCAAATACCGTATTGATTGAGGGAAAAGAGGATCGCTTCCCCTTCGATATATTTGAAGCCAATGTTAGTGGTGTTTGGTAAGCGTTGGGTGGGATGACCATTGATTTCACAATCAGCAATACGGCTGAGTAATCCCTGTTCCAA
This sequence comes from Alkalinema sp. FACHB-956, assembly GCF_014697025.1. Lineage (NCBI taxonomy): Bacteria > Bacillati > Cyanobacteriota > Cyanophyceae > Leptolyngbyales > Leptolyngbyaceae > Alkalinema > Alkalinema sp. FACHB-956. The sequence goes on from NZ_JACJRC010000011.1 coordinate 94,613, forward strand.
GCGATCGCGCAATCGTGTTTCGCGATGCATGTATTTTAACTCAAAATTTGCAATCTCAGCAGCTTTCCCTAAACCAATAATTCCAGGAACATTTTCCGTTCCAGCTCGCCGTCCCCGCTCTTGGTGTCCGCCTAACAGGAAGGCACGGAACCGAAATCCCCGTCGGACGTACAATACGCCAATTCCTTTAGGCGCATGGAGTTTGTGGCCGGAAATCGTCAATAAATCGATCGTGCTATCTTTCATAGACAGCGGCAACTTACCCGCCACCTGCACCGCATCCACATGGAATATAGCCCCTGCCGCTTTAGCGATCGCGCCAATTTGCTCAATGGGAAAGACCACACCCGTTTCGTTATTGGCGTACATGGTGGTCACTAGCGCAGTGTTGCCAGTAATGGCCGCTTCTAACTCTAGTAAATCAATCTGTCCTTGCCGATCGACGGACAAATAGGTGACGGTATAGCCCTGTTTTTCAAATTGCTTGCAGACATTCAAGACGCAGGGATGTTCAACCTGGGTAGTGATGATGTGACGGCGATCGGGTTGGGCTGCAAGGGCTGTGCGGATGGCCGTATTATTACTTTCTGTACCGCAACTGGTGAAAATTATTTCCGACTCTTCGGCATTAAGCAGTTGAGCAAGGTGCGATCGGGCATCCCGAATGGCTTTTCCCACTTGACCACCAAAGGTGTGCATTGACGATGGGTTGCCATAGTATTCGCTTAGATAAGGCAACATAGCATCGATTACCGCCGGATCGACTTTGGTAGTGGCGTTGTTATCCAGATAAATGACAGTCATCGTACAATCTCCGCAATGGGGTGGGGAGGAATTATGAACCAGGGTTTGCTGTGACGAACGATTGAGAGGCTTGAGGTGCGATCTCTTGAGGCGCAATTGATTGAGGCGCGATCAATTTGTTGTAAAACTCACGGGCCACATTTTCGATCACGTCGTAGGCTTCAACAACTTCTAGGCCAGCCTCTCGTAACTCGGCCTTGGGACATTCGCCGACTTTTGACACCAAAATTGCTTTGCAATCTGCGATCGCTTTAATAGTATTTTCGAGGGTGGCATCTTCGCCGTATCCACTTTGGCAGTAATGATCGATCTTGCGATGGCCAACAAATTGAACCGTGTTGGCATCGACTTCATAGATCATGAATTCTTTAGCATGGCCAAAGTGTTGATTCACGAGACCCCCGCCCTTAGTGGCAACGGCAACCAAAACCTTAGGACTAGCCTGAACTGCTGGAGTCGCAGGGGGCTGAGCCTTAGCCCGTTGGAGCTCTTCTCGGAATTTCGCAATGCCTGCATGGACTTCTTGGCGGAGTTCCAGATCGTATTGCGGCGTCATTTCCATGAACTTATCTTTGGTAAATTCCTGGCTGCGGTCTTCGCCCAAGAGGCCGACGGCATCCGCTCGACATTGCCGACAGTGACGCATCATTTTCATGTTGCTGTCAGCACATTGATCCTGAAGTGTTTTCAATTCCTTCGGAGTTGGCCCTCGCTGTCCAGTTAAGCCAAAGTGGGTTCCATGTTCTGGTGCGGAAATGAGGGGCATGATGTTGTGCAGGAAGGCTCCCTTTTCCCGAATCACCCGATCGACTTCCACGAGATGGTGATCGTTAATCCCCGGAATCATCACTGAGTTGACCTTACAAAGGATATCCGCTTCTTTTAAAGCCTGTAAGCCTTCCATTTGCCGCTCGTGCAGGATGCGGGCAGCTTCCAATCCTTTATACCGTTTACGGCGATAGTGCACCCAGGGATAGATCTGTGTCCCAATTTCGGGATCAACCATGTTAATGGTAATTGTAACGTGATCGACATTCAGTTGTTTAATGCGATCGATATAGTCAGGTAACATCAAGCCATTGGTAGACAGACACAGTTTAATATCCGGTGCCTTGTCTGCAATTAATTCAAAGGTACGGAATGTTTTTTCAGGGTTGGCGAGGGGATCTCCAGGCCCAGCAATCCCCAGCACGGTCATTTGGGGAATTTTACCCGCAATGACGAGGACTTTGTGGGCGGCTTCTTCCGGCGTTAACAGTTCACTGACCACCCCTGGACGGCTTTCATTGGCACAGTCATATTTACGATTGCAGTAGTTACATTGAATATTACACGCAGGGGCAACTGCAACGTGCATTCTCGCATAGTGGTGGTGAGCTTCTTCGCTATAGCAGGGATGCTTTTCAATCCGTTGCTTGATACGATCGTCGATCGCAGGAACCGGATTTGAACTCGTACAGCCACAACGACTCGAAGCAGCTTTGGCCTTGACGGTGTTTTTGGTAATCAGAATGTCCGTAGCAGGTTCCGTAGCGGAAAGATGGGGCAATCCTGAAGATGTGGGTTTCATTGACTCTACGGGGATCGGTGGACTGATAACTGCGGAATCATTGAACGGCGGAAATCATCAAGCAATGCGTCGATGGATAAAATCCAGAGCCATTGAAGACAGGTCAAATGCTGATTATGTCGAGAGAGTAGACAAACCAAAAGGGAATAGCCCCATTACCTGAACTCATTACACTTGGCTCGGGATTGCATTGAGCGTCGCGTGTGATGAAGCAGTTATAGCAGTCCCTCAAAGCAGGCAATATTGTTGAGCTTGCTTGGGATTTATTAGATAATTAAAAAACTACTCAATGCTGAAAGCTCTACCCTGAAGCGCATTCCAAAAAGAATTTGGGTAGAGGTTCTAGCATTCTTGGCTAGAGGGTTGAGTATTTATTAGGGAGAGGACCTGGTATTTTTGCACTCAGTTAAAATCCAGTTAAATCCAGTTCTAGAGGGCATTCTAGATAGATTCAACGATGGAAAACATTGAGTACTCAACTACTCGCTTGAGAGGATTGATCTTGATGTAATCCTCTTCTATGCGATCGAGTCCAAACTTTCCTCTTCTATCTTGCCAAGAAAGTGTTTCAAAGGCAAGATTTTGTATCTAACTTAACAGAACCTATTCTGTACCTTATAATACGGCAAGACTCTGATAAAAATGCAGGGTCTTTAGAAAATCTTCAACCTTAGTTTGAGTGCATATTTTTGAGTCATTTTTGAGTCACTAAGGCGGATTTTGAGTGCAAGTTTAAGTCTGCTAAAAATTGCCTAAAAAACATGGTAATTCCTTACTAGGCCAAGCTTTGAGGCTGAGTACAGGAATACTCAAACCTAGGGCTAAAAATACTCGATCGACCACTCAAAAATACCCGACCCTCACCCCGAAATTAATTTCAATTAGCCTTCTCTTGGGACATTCCAGGCTTGAGTACAAGGCTAATTATTTAATCAGCTTGAATACATATTTTCTCAGAACAAGTTTCTCGGGTACCTGATATAAGCAGGAGCAAGATAGACGTTCTGTTTAATGGTCTCTCAGATACTGAGTCTTGGGCACGTATCGAACAGATCGAACCGATCGCAAAGAGATGCAAAAGGACTTAACGATTGCAGCGATTGCAGCGATTACAGAGCGTATATTGCAGGTTCATATGGCAGGTTCATGTGGCAGGCTTATGTGGCAGTTGACATCCCCTCCCCCACTGATAGAGTCCTCTACTCCGTTGACTCCAGTGAAGCGTAGAGTCTTCCCCGTTCGACTCAATCTGGATGGATTCACGCAAATGCTTGACGATCGATTACATCGCAATCGATTACGCCTAGATCGACTCAACCTAGATCGATGGAACGCGAGTTGGCAATCTTGGCACCAGGCTTTACGGCTCATCCAGTTAGATTTTACAATCATCTTCGATCGGGAACCCTCGGCTCACCACTGGCTAGAAGTTCTCTTCTGCCACCCAGGATTTCATGCGCTCTTGCTGCACCGCATGGCCCACTGGCTCCACTGCTGTGGGATGCCCTATCTGCCCCGTATCCTGTCCCACTTTGCGCGGTGGGTTACCGGGGTGGAAATCCATCCAGCGGCGGTCATGGGGCAAGGAGTCTGCATTGACCACGGCCTAGGGGTCGTCATTGGCGAAACCGCGATCGTGGGGGACTATACCGTCATCTATCAAGGGGTGACGCTGGGGGGAACGGGCAAAGAAACGGGCAAACGCCATCCCACGATCGGATCTCACGTTGTTCTAGGGGCGGGGGCTACGATTTTAGGCAATATTCAGGTTGGCGATTGCGCCAAGGTGGGAGCAGGATCAATCGTCTTGCAGGATGTCCCTGCCCACTCGATCGCGGTGGGGATCCCCAGTCGTCTGATTGCGCCACATTTAACCCACGATCGAACAGCGATCGCAAGTGGTTCGATCGCGAATGGTTCGATCGCGAGTGGGCTGAACCCAGAACCCAGCGATTCAGAAGTTTGGATCGATGCAGAGGCGATGCTGATTCGATCGATCGTGGATCGGCTGGAGCAGTTGGAACAGGCCCTCGATCTGCTTCATCTCAATACCCTTGCTGATTCTCAATCGACTGATTTATCTATCTTCTAGAGGCTTGGCAATATCGCTATGAATTACACGCTTAATCCTTTATTGGAACAAACTCAACCATCAATGGTGATTGATAATACCAATGATTGTAACAGTACTATAATTCACATTAACGATACCACTTTGAGGGATGGAGAACAGGCCGCTGGAATTGCGTTTAATCTTCAGGAAAAGATCGCGATCGCAACATTTTTAGACTTGATCGGGGTACCGGAACTGGAAGTAGGAATTCCCGCCATGGGCCAGGAAGAAGCGGCGGCCATTCGATCGATCGTGGAATTGGGTTTGAAGACCCAACTGCTCGGATGGAACCGCGCAAAAATTGCGGATGTACAGGCTTCGCTCAATTGTGGTTTGCAACGGGTCCAGATTTCCATTCCGGTGTCGGAGGTACAAATTGCAGCTAAGTTCCATGGCCAGTGGCGTGTGATGTTGCATCAGTTACGGGAAGTAGTTGAATTTGCCCGCGATCGCGGATTGTCAGTGGCGATCGGCGGCGAAGATTCTTCTCGGGCCGATGAATCCTTTTTGTTAGATGTGGCATTGTTAGCCCAGGAATGGGGAGCCTTTCGATTTCGCTTCTGTGACACGGTGGGCATTCTCGATCCCCTCACGACCTACCAAAAAGTTAATCGCTTGGTTAAACATCTCGCAATTCCCGTGGAAATGCATACCCATAACGATCTAGGTTTAGCAACGGCGAATGCATTGGCAGGGATTCAAGCAGGGGCAAAATCGGTTAACACGACAGTCAATGGCTTAGGTGAACGGGCAGGCAATGCGGCGATCGAAGAAGTGGTGATGGCGCTGAAACGTATTTATGGAATATCAACCCATGTGGATACGAAGCGCTTGTTAGAGCTATCTCGCCTGGTTGCTAAAGCCTCAAATTGTCCGGTGCCCCCTTGGAAAGCGATCGTGGGAGAAAATACCTTTGTCCACGAGTCCGGTATCCACGTCCACGGAGTCCTCCAAAATCCAGTCACCTATGAGCCATTTGCCCCGGAGGATGTGGGCTGGGAGCGCCGTTTGGTCGTGGGCAAACATTCCGGTCGCCATCTTGTGGTGAGTTTGCTGCAACAGCAGGGTGTGTTACTGAATCCGGAGGAGGTGCAATCGTTAGTCGAAGCGGTGCGACGGCGATCGACGCAAATGAAACGCAATCTCTCGATCGAAGAGTTATTAAATTTAGTTCCCCAAGTGAGGTCGTACGCCCATGCAACTTGATGAATTGGCCATGGATTTACCCCCACGGTTTGAGATTGGCGAAAAGGTTCGCGTTCGGAAATTGATTCGGAATGATGGCACATTTCCCGGTCAGGAAATTGGAGCCACGTTAGCTAAAAAAGGTGAAATGGGCTACGTGATCAGTGTCGGGACTTTTTTGCAAACGGCTTATATCTACGCTGTGCATTTTCTGAGTACAGGTTACATTGTCGGCTGTCGTGGGCAGGAGTTAGATGCCATTGAAGGCAAGGAGAGTGATTGAAGGCAAGGAGAGTGAAGGTAATTCAGCGTTCCATTAGCGTTTGTCCGACTCATTCTTTTCCCATTAATTCTTGTAGCGTTAAGTCTTGTCCTGGTAATCCCTATCCCATTCATTTGTACGATCGGAGAGTAAATCGATGAAAGTGATGTTGCGTCAGAATTCGACGGGTACGTTATTGGTCTATGTGGCGAAGAAGGATTTGGAGGAGGAAGTGGTTTCCCAGGTGCAGGATGCGGAGGGTCGGATTCTGACGTTAGCGAATGGCTGGGAACTCGCGATCGCGAATTTAGAGGAGCCGCTGCAACTCCCGCAAACCGTAGAAGCCAAGCGCTTGGCTTAATTTTACCCACCTGGGGCATGATTTTACCCACTTGGATGAGGGTAATAACTGCCCTCGGCCTAAAGCGGATGAAGGTGAAATTGTTGGTTGCCACATTTGGATAGGTTCCTCATCTGGAGCATTCATACCACCTGAGTCTGTAAATTTAGGCAGTAATCTGATAATTCCGCATCATACCGCCATCTTCGTGTTCTAAGTTATGGCAGTGATACATCGATCGACCGCTGTAATGGGTAAACTTCATCAATAGGTTCACCTGTTCTCCCGGCATAACCATGACCGTATCTTTCCAACCATCGTCGATATACCCCGCTTTGACCGTTTGCCAATCGGTTTGCCCATTGGTTTGCCCATTAGTTTGCCCATTGGGTAAGACTTGTCGATCGATGACCTGAAACTGGACGCCATGGATATGAATTGGATGAGCCATACTGTGCGCCATGCCCATCGCATTCATTCTGAACTGTTGATTGGGGTTACGATTTGGACTTGCGTTAGTAGTGTTGATGATACTCCACTGCTCGATCGTATTCAGTTTCACGATCTCATCGTCAGTGACTGCATCCATTTCAAAGGTTCGATCGTTCAATAACCATTGCATTCCAACATTGCTAATCTTGACTCTCCGAGGATTGTTTGCATTCACGGCATCTGAAGATGTTAAGCGGGCAGCTTGGGTGAGAACGTTGGGTAACGTTAGCGATTCCTTCTCCTGACGATCAACTTTTATTTTAAGTAATGGCATTGCTGTCCCCATTTCAGGGACGTTTCGATTCATGCCCTGCATTCCTGGCATCATGCCACCCATTCCCAGAGTTTCTGCACCAGAAAACTCTAAGCTATTGAGAAAGACCTCTGTTCCAACTTTGAGCTTGCTAAAATCAGCCCAGAGATCTACCCGTTCCCCCGGAGCCAGCATGATGTAGGGCCGTTGAATCGGTTTGGGCAGTAGATGACCATCGGTGGCGATCGCGATCAGAGGTTCACCATGGCTCCACGCAAGTTTATAAATTCGGGCATTGGAGCCGTTTAAAACCCGCAACCGATAAATTCGAGTGGCGACACGCAGCGGTTCATTCCAATACCCATTGACAAGAATTTTATCACCCAAGAATCCCATCATTTGGCCCATCATTTGGCCCATCGTGCCGCCCATACCCGCATTGGGATTTCTTCCACGATTCATCATTGGCCCCATTCCAGGCATCATTCCAGGCATCATCCCAGGCATCATTCCAGGCATTCCTGGCCTGCCCTGCTGTGCCCGGTTCTGGAACCCCAGATAAAGCAACTGATTTTGCCGATCGAAGCTGCGATCCTGTAGAACGATCGGGAGGTCATAGTCACCAGTGGGCAGGTTGAGCTTGGATTCTTCCTCATCAGTCACTAGGAACAGCCCCGCCAAGCCTCGGTAGACCTGTTCGCCAGTGAGCTGGTGGGGATGGGCATGGAACCAGTTGCTACCCGCTGGATTCACCACGTCGAATTCGTAGGTATAGTGTCCCCCTGGAGCGATCGATTGCTGGGGATGACCATCCATCGCCTCCGGTACAATTAACCCATGCCAATGGATAATACTGGGCTGATTTCCCGGTAACGCATTTTCAAAGTGAATCCTCACCCGTTGGCCTTGGCGAACTCGGATGATTGGGCCGAGGTAACTATTGGGCAGAACTTGCAAACTGGTGGCATCGCCTTTTACGAGGCTAGCTTGGTAAGCCCAGACTGGCGTGGATTCTCCGGGTAGAATTTTAACGCGATCGACAACGGCTTTGAGATTAATCTCAACATCAGGGCTACGAATACTAGAAAGCAGATTTGTAGAAGAAGGAGGAGAAGAACGAGAAACCGTTTGAGTACAACTCGTTAACAGTTGGTGCAATCCACCCCCTAGGGCAAATCCACCCGTTGTTAGGATAAATCGACGCCGTGAAATGAGTCTTGTCATCAACATAGGAAACCTCTTCAAGCAGTGAATTGATTTATCGAGGCCGGGGCGATCCTAAGAACCACCAGAGTTCCATGCCCATGAGGGTGAGTCCTCCGATCGTGACAATGGCCCGATGACTCAAGGGGTGGTCGATCGCTTGAAATTCAGGGTGGGCCGCAGGATTTGCTGGGGGGGAATGCTTGTCCCCTGCTAGGCTCGGAAATCCGATCGTCAGCGCTAGAATCAGACCCATTAAACCAATGGTTTGCACCCAGCGGAACGATCGAGGCAATCGAAATGTTAGGGAAAAGAAACGCATAGTCTAGCTCCTTACTTAGGAAAGACGAAAACGACGAAGACGAAGAGCGTTGGTTACAACGGAAATTGAACTTAAAGCCATGGCTGCTCCTGCAATAATTGGGCTGAGCAACCAACCAAAGAGGGGAAAGAGAATACCAGCGGCGATCGGAATACCCGCCACGTTATAGCCAAAGGCAAATAGCAGGTTTTGACGAATATTTTTCATCGTGGCTTTGCTGAGACGAATAGTAGTAGGAATGCTACGGAGATCACCAGAAATCAGAATAATCTCAGCGGTGGCAATGGCAATATCCGTCCCGGTACCAATGGCAATGCCCACGTCCGCTTGAGCCAGGGCAGGAGCATCGTTAATGCCATCTCCCACCATGGCGACTCGTTTCCCTTCGGCTTGCAGGTGCTGGATCATTGCAGCCTTTTGATCCGGTCGCACTTCGGCTAAGACTCGCTGGATGCCGATCGACTGGGCGATCGCGTCGGCAGTGCGGTGGTTATCCCCCGTCAGCATGACGACTTCCAAACCCATTTTCTGGAGGGTGTGAACAGCTTCGGCGGAGGTGGGCTTGAGGATATCGGCAACGGCGATCGCACCTTGGATTTCACCATTGATGGCCATTAAGCTCACGGTTTTGCCTTGGCTTTCCCAGCGATCGACCTGCGTTTGAACGATCGCGGTATCCATGGCTAAACTCTCTAGCCAGCGCTGGGTTCCCACTTGAACCAACGCTCCAGCAATGGTTCCCTGAACGCCACAGCCCGGAATGGCTGCAAATTGTTCCACCGTTGGCCAAGTCGTGATCTGAGCCACTTGTTCCGCATAGTGAACGATCGCGGCGGCGAGGGGATGTTCGGATTGGCGTTCCAGTGCACCGATCAACGGTAGAATTTCAGCGGGCAATAAGGTACCGGATTTCAGTAACTCCGATCGCGTAATCAAGTCCGTCACTTCTGGTTTGCCTTGGGTGATGGTTCCGGTTTTATCCAGCACGATCGTTTGAATTTTGTGAGCCAGTTCTAAGCTATCTGCATTTTTAATCAAAATGCCATGCTTTGCCCCTTGGCCAATCCCAACAGTCACCGATGTCGGGGTCGCCAATCCTAGCGCACAGGGACAGGCAATAATTAACACACTGACCATGGTTAACAGCGCCAGGGTCACATTGCCCATCCAGTTGTACCAGAGGACGAAGGTGAAAATCGCGATCGCAATCACACCGGGGACAAACCAGCCCGTTACCTGATCGGCCAGCTTTTGAATCGCGGCTTTGGAGCCTTGGGCTTGCTGGACGAGTTGAATAATTTGGGCCAGGGTGGTGGACTCGCCAATACGGGTAGCACGAAATTGAAAGCTTCCGGTTTGGTTAATCGTAGCTCCAATGACTTCATCACCGATGTGCTTGCTGACGGGTAAACTTTCTCCCGTAATCATTGATTCGTCGATCGTGGAAGTTCCAGCAATCACAATGCCATCTACAGGAATTTTTTCGCCAGGGCGTACCACGACAATTTCATCCATCATCACCGCGTCGATCGGGATATCGATTTCCTGTTGGTTACGAATGACCCGTGCTGTTTTTGCTTGTAATCCGATTAACTGCCGAATGGCTTCCGACGTTTCACCCTTGGCCCGATTCTCCAACCAGCGACCTAGCAAGGTGAGGGTGATAATCATACCGGAGGCTTCGTAGTAAACCTCGGCGGGGAGTCCCTGGGCTTGGAAATAATCGGGCACGATCGTCACCCAGAGGGAATAGCCGTAGGCGATTAGAGTTCCCAGGGAAATCAGCGTATTCATATCGGCGCGGCGGTGGCGAAAGGCCGCCCAAGCCCCGCGATGGAAGCCAAGTCCCACCCAAAATTCGATCGGGGTGGTGATGGCTAGCTGAACCCAAGGATTGGCTAATCCTGATAACAGGGTGGGGAGTTGTATGCCAACATGGTGCAGGGTGCCGATCACCAGTAATGCACTTAGGATGCTACTGATCGTTACCTTGCGTTGGAGCGATCGCTGTTCTGCTTGGTGGGTTCTGCGATCGACATCCAGATCCTGCACGGCAGAGACGATGGGAGTGGCTTGGTAGCCGATTTCCTGAACCGTTTGCTGAATTTGATTGGGAGTAGTCTGCTGGGGATCATAAATGACTTGGGCTTGCTCAATGCCAAAATTGACAGCGCAATCCGCAACGCCCGCCACATGTTTGATCGCCTGTTCGATCGCGTTGGCGCACCCTGCACAACTCATGCCGCCCAACCGTAACTGAAGGGTTTCCATGGCGTATTTCTCTAGGAAGTAAAGGGGTCTGAATCCGGGGAAGCGGTGGAAGAATCCAGTGAAGCATCTAGATTGGGACAAATGATGCCGGGTTCCGGCTGGGGAGCGATCGACCAGTCGGCCAAAATCTGAACCAGTTCCTGGCGCAGGTTGGCCAATTCGGTCATGCGGCGATCGAGATCCGCGACATGCTGTTCCAACTTACTTTTAATATCGTGGCAGGGTAATTCTCCACGATCGTAAATGGATAGGCACTCACGCACCTCCTGGAGACTCAACCCCAAGGATTGCAAACGTTTGATAAACGCCAAACGCGCAATCACATTTGGATGAAACAACCGAAATTTTCCCTCGGTTCGGTCTGCGGCTTGTAGTAAGCCCAGTTCTTCGTAATAACGAATGGTTTTGACGGGAACTCCGCTCTGGATCGCCACTTCACCAATTTTGAGCAGAGTGATTGAGGGGTTTCGCATCACGATCGCTCCTTTCACTGAGCCTTTAGTATAAATACTCCAGTCAGCTAGAGAGTCAAGTCTAATCAGACCCAATCTCAGAGTAAATTGCAGAGTAAATTGCAGAGCAAAGATTCAGAGCAAAAATCCAGAGCAAAAATCCAGAGCAACAAAATCGATCGTCAGGTGGGATTCACAGAAGGAATCTCAACCAACGATCGGGCCTAGATTATAGCTTTTCAGTCAGTTAACTGGCTTGGGAAATGGGCAGGGAAATCGATCGCGAACTGCTCGGTGAAAAATATCGCCGTAGGTTAGAACGATTGGGGGAGGGGGAGGCCGGTTGGGGGACGGGATGGTGCTTGATTGCAGCACTTCTCAGCTTTCGCATTCCTGATTTTTCGATTTGCCGTACCCGTTGTTCACTCACTCCCCCTAGCATTTGCCCGATCGTTTTTCGACTGCGGGTATCCCCCGTTTCTAGACCATACTTCGCACTAATGGCAAAGCGTTCTTGGGTCGTTAAACAATTCATTAACGTATGAACTTCCTGGCTGATTAACTCCAGCTCCACTTGGTCTTCTGGGCCTAAATGGGAATCGGCAATCATTTCCGATAAGGGCGTTTCGTCATCGCCCACCAGCCGATCGAGGGAGGTGGTTTTGCGGGTTTGGGCCAGTAAGTCTTCTAACTGCTCGACATCCATTTCCAAGGCCAAAGCCAGTTCACTGCGGCGGGGTTGGCGACCGAGGGTTTGGGTCAGTTGCCGCTGGACTTTTTTGAACTGATTGAGCCGTTCAGTGACGTGAATGGGCAGACGAATGGCACGGGATTGCTCGGCGATCGCGCGGGTGATGGCTTGGCGAATCCACCAATAGGCATAGGTCGAAAACTTATAGCCACGATCGGGGTCAAATTTTTCCGTGGCGCGGGACAGCCCCAAGCTGCCCTCTTGGATCAAATCCATAATATCGACACCACGATTAACATAGCGTTTGGCAATACTGACCACAAGCCGCAGATTGGCTTGAATCATCCTTTGCCGTGCCAGTTCTCCTTGCCGTATCTGTTGCTTTTGTTGAGGCGTTCTTTCTGGGGCAGGAACCTCAGAAAGGCTTAACATTTCTTGGATTTGACAGGCAAGGACTTGTTCGTCTGCTGAGGTTAGCAGAGGGGTTTTTCCGATCGCCTTAAGATAATCACGCACCAAATCACTAGTCATATCACGCTTACCCAATGCTGCAAACGGGACTCTACCAACAGACGTTCCAGCAAACCCCGTGGGGACGGGGAATTTCTCTGTAGGCTGTGATATTTAGTGTCTGGGAAAAACTTGAGGAACTTGTGAAGAAGGGGAAGTCAATTACTCCCCCTTGCTGGCTGCTGAAGGGTTTATTTTTTGTCCTCAGCGGCGCTAGCCACCTTTTCCTTGAACGCCTTGCCGGCAGAAAACGCGGGCACAGTGGTTGCAGGAATCGTGATGGACTTCCCGGTTTGGGGGTTCCGGCCTTCACGGGCTTGGCGCTCGCGAGGTTCGAAGGTACCAAAACCAACCAAAGTTACTTTGTCACCATTGGCAACCGCATCCATGACTGTTTCGATCATGGCGCTGATGACTGCGTCTGCTTCTTTTTTGGTTACAGAAGCCTGTTCTGCTACTGCGTCGATGAGTTCACCTTTATTCATAGGAATCCGCTCGAATGCTAGATGTATGTGGATTTCTAGGCGATTATAGTCGCAACTATGGCAACGATCGCAAATTTTAAGTTAAAAAATTGATTTTTTTAATGGATGGAAGGGGCGAGGGGAGCGGATGACAGCCATTGGGCCCGATCGACCCGGATCCGAAAAGAATTATTTAGGATTACTAAAAGCCTTATCCTACAAGCGTTTCAGGGATTTTTTGCACTGGGGTAGAGCCAGCAATGGAAGCCAAACGCCTCTAAAGACTGTCCTCATAGGTATTTCAGCTTATTTTCCAGCAGATTTACGGGGTCGAAGATTTTCCCCAGGATTTTCTTTGAAATACAATATACTACATTTTGAAGTGCAAAATCACAGATCTTCATTACAATGGGTAAGACAATCATCCGAGCAGATGATTTTGGTAGATCTTTCGTTCCCTCGTGTGCCTTCCCCCGTGTGCGTTCCCTCGTCTTAATGAGATCGCGATTCGATCGCAAACAAATGGGTCTCATTGCAAACAAATAGGTCTCATTGCAAACAAATTAGTCCAATTGCAAGCAAATTAGTCTAATTACAAACAAATTGGGGTGAAATTCCCCTATTTCCCTTCATTCAGCTTTCGTTTACTTAATTTTTCCTCTATTCACTATGATCACTGCCCCGATCGCTCAGTCCGAGAAGCCGCTGACCCCCGAATTACGTCCCCTACAGCCCATGGAAGCGCTGCGGCGAAGTTTATGGCTCGTCTTTCAAGCTGCCCCTAGGGAATTGCGCAGTATGGCGGGATTGAACCTGCTCCTGGGCACTGGCCCATCAATTTCTTTTTGGTTGGGGAAAATTGTCATTGATGAAACCAGTCGGCTTGTAGGACAAGGTGTAGGACAAGACGCCATGACACTGCTGCTGGCCGAATCCACCTTGCTCTGGGCGATCGTGGGTAGCATTGGGCTGAACCTGGTGGTGGATTCCGTGGATTCCGTGGCGACTTCGGTCTATGCGGCCCTGCGCGATCGGGTACGGGGCTACGTGGAGAGCCAAGTGCTGCAAAAAGTTGCTAATTTCCACGATATTGCCCTCTTCGAATCGCCTCCGCTGCTGAATGTCCTGGAACTGACCCAGAAGGGCATTCAACGACTGCAACAACTCTCGTTTATTGTGGCGGGGACGCTGCGGGGGATTTTTGCCTTTGTGCCCTCGGTGGCGCTGTCGTTTGCGGTGGCTTGGTGGGTGCCGCTGCTGCTGTTGGCCTCTTCGGTACCTTCGACCTTTGTGGAACTAAAGCACCACAAAAAAAGTTGGCGCGTGGAAGAAACCCAGGCCGGGGCCAACCGGGAAATGAATATTTATAACAAAATGCTGAGCGGCGGGGCCTACGCCAAGGAACTGCGGTTATTTTCCTTGCAGGGGATAATGCTCGATCGCTGGCAGCGGCAGTTTAACGACCTGTTTACTCGAATGCAGCAGGTGCGGCAGGAAGGCGCGATCGCGGTGATGCTGTGGGCGATCGTGGGGGGCTTGGCCGGGGCAATTCCCTATATCTATATTGTGCTGGGGGTGGTGCAGGGGCGCTATACCCTGGGGGATTTGGCGCTGTACACGGGGATTCTGATGCAACTGCGCCGCAGTGTCTATATTCTAATCAGCAATATTGGCAATATTTACGATGTGACGTTGGCCACCAGTCCCATTTTTCAGTTATTTGACTTGCAGCCCGCTTTGCACAGTGGCGATCAACCGATGGTTCCGGTGGAGCAAGCGCGATCGAGCGATCGGGGCATTCAACTGCGCAATCTCTCCTTTGCCTATTCCGGCAGTGATAAGTCGATTCTGCGGCGGGTGAATCTGACGGTGAAGCCGGGGGAAATGGTGGCGCTGGTGGGGGAAAATGGCGCGGGTAAGACGACGCTCGCGAAGCTGCTCTGCCGTTTGTATGACCCGACGGAGGGTGAAATTCGTTGGCATGGGCAGGATATTCGCCAGGTGGATTTGCATGAGTTGCGATCGCGGATTGCGGTGGTGATGCAGGACTATGCCCGGTTTCCGGCGACGTTGCGGGAGAATGTGGGCTGGGGCTTTTTGCCTCAGTTACAGGAGGATCAGGCCCTCCAAGCGGTGTTACAGAATGCGGGGATTGACCAAGTCTTGAAGGAGCTGGAGCAGGGGCTGGAGACGCCGCTGGGGCGGGAATTGGAGCATGGGGTTGATCTGTCGGGTGGCCAGTGGCAGCGGTTGGCGATCGCGCGATCGTTGTTGCGCTTATCCCAGGCGGAGTTGTTGGTGTTTGATGAACCGACGGCAGCCCTTGATCCCAAAAATGAGCATGAAATTTATTCCATTTTTAAGGCGATCGCCCGCGATCGGATGGCGATCGTGGTCAGTCACCGCTTAGCCTTGGCGAAGATGGCCGATCGTATTGTGGTGCTGGAGCATGGGGAAGTGGTGGAAATGGGTACCCACGACGAGTTGATGGCCTTGGGCGATCGGTATTACACGATGTTTAGTCGGCAGGCGAGTAGTTACTTGTAACGCATCAGCTTGACCCTTGGCTTTATCCTGAGCTTTATCCTGATTTTTCTGAACTCGCGCAGGCGAGTTTTTTTGTGGGGATTTATGCCAAAAGTGCTACGGGAGGTGGGTCGAAATGAAGATGGTATTTACCAAGGTGTCCTGAATAATGAAGGGGAATGAGTCGTAATCACGTTTTTAATTAAATGTTTGTGGTACTTGATTGATTTGTAGTTGCGAAGGTGATGATCCCCCTAAATCCCCCTTATTAAGAGGGGGACTTTGAGGATATTTTCCTAAGTCCTCTTTTGCATAGAAAACTTTGAAGATATTTTTTCTGGTTCCCCCTTTTTTCTTGGCGTAGCCTCTCCGGAGGAGATAGGGGGGTTAGGGATCGAATGTATCGCAATAATCAATCAATTCAGTATTACTCAAAGAGTAATTAATTAATTATAAGTTTTAATTTTTTGACTCATCTTTAGTTGTCTGAACTGTTGTTTTATTCTCACTGAAGCCATGCAAACTCAAGAATTTCGGCCCGAACCCAAGGATATGAAGCCGCTCCAGTTGGATTATCCAGCCAGTCAGCGGGATATGGATCCCCAACCAGATACGGATCTTTCTAATTACCAACCTACGGGTAAATTGGAAGGGAAAGTGGCGATTATTACAGGCGGGGACTCGGGGATTGGACGAGCCGTCGCGATCTCCTATGCCATGGAAGGGGCGAATGTGGCGATCGTCTATAACGTGAATGAAGGTGATGCCCAGGATACGCAGAAGATGGTAGAAGCCCACGGACGGCAATGTTTACCATTGAAGTTAGATGTACGGGATCCCAATGCTTGCTTGGTAGCCATCGATCGGACGATTAGTGAATTTGATCAGCTGAATATTTTAGTGAATAATGCAGCGTATCAAATGTATCAAGAAAATTTTCTGGATGTGAGTATTGAGCAATTCCATCGCACGATGGAGACGAATATCTTTGGTTATTTCTACATGGCGAAGGCCGTGGTTCCCCATTTGAACGAGGGTGATGTGATTATCAATACTGGTAGCATTCTGGGTAAGACGGGGAAAGAGTTTCTGATTGATTACGCAACCAGTAAGGGGGCGGTTCATGCGTTTACTAAGGCTCTGGCGCAGAATCTAGCGCCCCAAAAGATTCGGGTGAATGCGGTGGTTCCTGGCCCGGTGTGGACGCCCAATATTCCGGCTACGATGCCTGCGGATATGGTGGAGAATTTCGATGCGGATAATTCACTGAAGCGGGCTGGACAACCAGAGGAGTTAGCACCGGCTTATGTTTTCTTGGCTTGTCGTGATAGCAGTTTTGTGACGGGTGCGTTACTGGATGTGACGGGCGGTCAGTTGTCTAGTTAATTCGATCCCCCCTAGGCCGCCTTACCGAGCCGATCCCCCCTCACCCCCCTTAATAAGGGGGGAACCGGAAAAATATCTTCAAAGTCCCCCTTTTTAAAGGGGATTTAGGGGGATCCACCCATTTAGCAATCACGAATTCATTCAATATAACGCTTCCCTTAACAACGGAAATTTTATTGCTAACGGAAGCACCAGCACTGACGCGGTTATGAATCACTACGATATTATTATTATTGGAACGGGTGCGGGTGGTGGAACCCTGGCCTATGCCCTGGCACCGACGGGGAAACGGATTTTGTTGCTCGATCGGGGGTCTCGGATTCCTAATGAGGCCAGTAATTGGAATCCCAAGGAAATTTATATTGATGGGAAATATCAAACTGTGGAATCGTGGACGAAAATGCCACGGGAAACGGTGGAACCGGCACTGTACCATCGGGTAGGCGGTAATACGAAGGTCTATGGTGGGGCGCTGTTGCGGATGCGTCCGGAGGATTTTGGGATGGTGCTGCATCCGGATGGGGTTTCTCCGGCTTGGTGTCTCGACTATGAGGAGTTGGAACCCTATTACACGCAGGCGGAACGGTTATATCGGGTGCATGGCCAGCGGGGGATTGATCCGACGGAACCGCCAACGACAGCGGACTATCCAGCTCCAGCGCTGCCCCATGCCGATCGCATTGCCCAAGTAGCCCAGCAGTTGCGCGAGCAGGGGTTGCAGCCGTTTCCGTTGCCGATGGCGATCGATTATCAACCGGAAGCGGCTAGGACTTGCATCCTGTGCGGCACCTGTGATGGCTATCCCTGCCAGATTAATCAGAAGGCGGATGCGCAGATTTGCTGTGTGGAGCCTGCACTGCGCTATGACAATGTGACGCTGCTGGAAGGGGCGAAGGTGGAGCGGTTGCGGACGAATGCGGCGGGGACGCAGGTGACGGGGGTGGAGGTGTTGCGGGAGGCTGCGGGGGAGATGGTGCGGGAACGGTTCTCGGGGGATATTGTGGTGGTATCCTGTGGGGCGGTGAATTCGGCAGCGTTGTTGTTGCAGTCGGCGAGTGATGCCCATCCCAATGGCTTAGGCAATCGATCGGGGTGGGTGGGGCGTAATTTTATGCGTCACAATTTGAGTAAGTTGTATGCGATCGGGGTTGCGGAAAATCCGACGGTGTTTCAGAAGACGTTGGGGATTAATGATTTTTATCGGGGGACGGCGGAGATTCCCTATCCGTTGGGGCATGTGCATTTGATGGGGAAGCACAGTTGGGAGATGATGCGTCCGGATTTGCCGCAGGTTGTGCCGCAGGGTGTATTGCAATGGATGGCGAAACATTCGATCGATTGGTGGGCGCAAAGTGAGGATTTGCCGGATGGGGATAATCGGATCTGGGTCGATCGACAGGGAAAGATCCAGGTGCGGTATCAGCCGAATAATCTCAAGGCCCACAGGCAGTTGAAGAGAAAGTTTAAGGCGATTTTACGGGAAATTGGTTTTCCGTTAGTTTTGGATGTGACGGTACCGTTTAAGATTTTGAATCACCAGGTGGGGACTTGTCGGTTTGGGGATGATCCGGAGAGCAGTGTGCTGAATCGGGATTGTCGCAGCCATGGGGTGGATAATTTGTATGTGGTGGATGCGAGTTTTTTCCCGTCGAGTGCAGCGGTGAATCCTTCGCTGACGATTATGGCGAATGCGTTACGGGTGGCGGAGCATTTGAAGCAGCGGTTGGGGGCTGCGGGGGAAGTGGGGGAGGTGTTGTCGGGGAGGTAAGGCCAGTTCTGGGGAGGGACGATCGGTGAAAATTGGGAATACTTCGATCGGATAGATCGGATACGGGGATCGGATGTAGTCGTTTCTGGAGGGGTATCGTGCTCTCGATCGTTGCGCTACTGGAGAAGACCCGCGATCGCCCAGCATGTATTCATTCAATGGGGTTCCCCAGGGAGTCAGGACAGACAAGTGCACTCATTACAGACAAGTGCACTCATTGATGAATTAACCAGGGAATGATTGAGAACAATCTATAATATTCTCGCCCTGCTTAAAATTTTGTTAGGGCTTACTTAGTCATGGGTACTCTAGAAAATATGGATGTACATGGCAGGGCTACCCATGAAGTTTCTTCGCTCATACGCGCTTGGTCTGTTTTCCCTGCTTATCACACTTGGGTTAAGCAGTTGTACCCTTCAGCCGTCTGCCACTCAGGCTCCCAAACCTTCGCCATCACCAGTTGCCCTGCGTATTGGTGTTCAGCCGACCTACAACAAAGCAGATCAAGAAGCAATGATTAAGCCGCTAGATGCCCACCTAGAGAAGGTATTAGGGCAGCAGGTTGATTTTATCATTGCCAAGGACTATCGAGACGGAGTGGATATGTTGGTGGATGGACGAGCGAATGCTTTCTATGGTGGAGTTGTCTCCTACTTTGAAGCGTTGGAACGGGGCGCAAACGTTATCCCCCTGGTAGCACCCATTGATGCAGATAC
Organism: Alkalinema sp. FACHB-956; assembly: GCF_014697025.1. Classification (NCBI taxonomy): domain Bacteria; kingdom Bacillati; phylum Cyanobacteriota; class Cyanophyceae; order Leptolyngbyales; family Leptolyngbyaceae; genus Alkalinema; species Alkalinema sp. FACHB-956. The sequence goes on from NZ_JACJRC010000011.1 coordinate 113,941, forward strand.
GGTTCGTCCCTGGTATCGTTCCTGCTTTATTGTGGCAGTCAATAGCCCGATCAAAACCTTGAAGGACTTGAAGGGTAAGCGTGTGGCTTTTGTCAACCGCTCCTCCACATCGGGTTATCTGATTCCTGTCGCAGCACTCAAACAAGAGGGAATCGATCCAGACCGGAATTTTGCTCAAGTTATGTTTGGTGGAACCCATACAGAAACAGAGGCGTTATTAGCAACAAACCAAGTTGATGCCATTGCAACTAATTTGTCTACCTATGATCAATGGAAGAAAGAGGGTAAGGCTGAAAATGCTCGGGTAATTTGGCAGTCAGACCCGGTACCCCATGCTCCGGTCATGGTTTCTCGTGATATGCCACCGGAGTTGTTGGAGAAACTCACGGAAGCTTTTTTGACGACACCTGTGGGAATTCAAGACTTGATGGGTGCTAAAAGTGCCGGATATACCTTGGTAGAACCCGAGGATTACAACTCCATTGGGGAATTACGCCGTCAACTCAACTTATCGAGTGAGATCAGCCAATGAAAATATCGACGAAGTTTATAGGTCTTTCGGCAGCATTGGTGGGAGCTATCTCGCTGATTTCTGGGGGGAGTACCCTCTGGCGTAATCATATCCAAGAAAGCACTCACGCAAGGTATACCCAAGCCAAGCGACGAATTCAAGCAGCCACCCTAGTGCAAAATCGCCTGTATGCAGAAATTATCGAACTCAAGGATCATATTTTGTTCCGCAATATAGATGAAGAAAAGGAAGATGAGTTTGACGTAGGGATTGAAGAGTCACTCGATTTGTTGGAATCAGTGGTATCGACGCCGGAGATTCAGTATATCCGTGCTCGCCAGGAAATTTTTGAGGAACTCGAAGAAAATGTAATTGAGGGAATTAACAAGGGGACTGCTATAACGCCAGTCGAAATCAAAGCTGATTTTCGGGCCATCAATGGCTTTAAGCGAGATATTGACTTTTTTTTAGATGAGTTAACTGAGCAGGCCCAACAGCAGGCGCAGGAAGCCGAACAGGAACTCGAGCGGGTAGACGCGATCGCTATGCAGCTTTCCTATACCTCGATTGTTTTGCTGATACTGATGGTTTTAGGCATCTTTTGGCTAATTCTGCGGCCCATGATCCAATCGCTTCAGCAACTTCAGGAAGGGGCTTACGAAATTGGCCGGGGCAATTTATCCCATCGGATGGAAATCGAGACCCAAGATGAAATTGAGCAGCTATCCCAAGCCTTTAACCAAATGGCCGAAGAGTTGGGGATCTCTCAGGCGACCGTACAGCAAAAATTAGAGGAAGTGGAAATTGCTCGAGCTGCTGCCGAAACTGCTAACCGAGCTAAGAGCCAGTTTCTCGCCAATATGAACCACGAGTTGAGAACGCCCCTCAACGGCATTCTCGGCTATGCCCAAATTCTCCAGCGTGACCCGGCTACCACTGAGAAACAGATGAAGGGCTTAAGGGTCGTTTATCAATGTGCCTCCCATCTGCTGATGCTGATCAACGATATTCTGGATTTATCGAAGCTGGAAGCGCAAAAAATGGATCTTTATCCCCAGGATTTCCATTTTGCTAATTTTCTGTCTTCTACAGCGGATATCTGTCGCGTCCGAGCCGAACAAAAAGGTGTGGAGTTTCACTATCAACCGGGGGCAAACCTTCCAACTGCTGTGCATGCAGATGATAAGCGACTACGCCAAGTGCTGTTGAATCTCCTCAGCAACGCTATCAAATTTACTGACTTCGGTACTGTCAGTTTCCGCATTGAGCGGGTAGACACCTCTGATGGTTTGGATTCTGCTTCCACAGGCCAAACTCAACGAGTTCGCTTCCAAGTCAAAGATTCTGGCATTGGCATTGCCCCCGAAAAATTGGCGACCATCTTCCTGCCGTTTGAGCAGGCTGGGAAACGAGAGCGCAACTCCGAAGGGACTGGACTAGGGTTGGCTATTAGTCAACAAATCATTGAGAAAATGGACAGTACCATTTACGTTGAAAGTGAACTGGAAAAAGGCAGTTGTTTCTGGTTTGAAGTGGATTTGCCCCTCGCTACGGACTGGCAGATGGGGGATGCAATCGCTCAACAAAAGGTGATTGGCTACCAGGGCGATCGCCGCAAAATTCTGGTGATTGACGATCGCGAAGAAAATCGTCTGGTTGCTATCAATATGTTAGAACCATTGGGCTTTAACATGATTGAAGCTGCCGATGGGCAAACGGCATTAGATCTCGTTCTGCAAATGCATCCCGATCTGATTATTACCGATGTTCACATGGCGGTGATGGATGGTTTAGAGATGACCCGTCGCCTCCGCCAACTGCCCGACTTCACCAGTACCCCCATCATTGCCTCGCCTGCGACTCTGTCTCAAGTCGATATGCAAGCGAGTATTGAGGCAGGATGTACCAGCTTTTTCCCAAAACCTCTAGAATTCAACAGCTTACTGGCTGAGATCCAACGCCTATTGAACTTACAGTGGACTTATGAAGTTCTGCCAACTGCTGATCCTGCCACCCAGGACGAGGTTCAGGAGCAGCACACAGCCCTCCTTTTTCCACCGCCAGAAGAACTCAGCGCCCTCTACACTGCTGCTCAGAGTGGATTTATGGGCGACGTGCAACAGGAAGCGCAGCGGATCAAGACATTAGCGCCTAAATATATACCCCTCGCTAATCGCATCCTGGAACTGAGTCAACAATTTGATGATGAAGGCATTATGAAATTGCTTGAACCTTGGATGTAGTTCTTTAAGCTTGGAATTTTTGAATTGAAATTGCGGCAATCTCAGTTTATAGGCGCAGGAGTTTATCGATGGCTGTTGACAGTTTAACTCAGGAAAATACCATTCTTGTGGTGGATGATACCCCCACCAATTTACAAGTCTTGTTCGATCTCCTGAGTGAACAGGGTTATCGAGTGGCGATCGCCAAAAATGGAGAAATCGCTCTGCAAAGAATCGCAGCCCTTAAACCTAGCCTAATTTTATTAGATGTGATGATGCCGGGGATTGACGGTTTTGAGACTTGCCAACGGCTCAAAGCTGATCCGAACACCTGCGATATTCCGGTCATTTTTATGACTGCTTTATCCGACTCGGTGGATAAGGTCAAAGGTTTGAGGCTGGGTGCTGTTGATTACATTACCAAACCCATCCAACACGAAGAAGTGCTAGCCCGTATCCAGGTGCATTTACAACTCTGTAATGCAACCCGTGCCTTAGAACGGCGCACAGCAGATCTAGAGGCTGCTCTGGAAAATCTTAAAAATACCCAACTCCAGCTCGTCCAGAGTGAAAAAATGTCAGCGCTAGGGCAGTTAGTCGCTGGAATTGCCCATGAAATTAATAATCCGATCAATTTCATCCATGGTAATCTCACCCACGCGAAGGAGTATATCCAGGAACTCCTAACGTTTGTTGAGCTGTGTCAACAGCAACCCCCTGTACCCATTACGGAAGTGCAGCAATACTCACAAGATATCGATCTGGAGTTTCTGTGTACTGATCTATTTAAGCTGCTCGATTCCATGGCAATTGGGACAGATCGCATTCTAGACCTGGTCGTTTCTCTACGGAATTTCTCACGCTTGGATGAGTCACCTTGCAAGACGGTGAATCTCCATGATGGAATTGATAGTACTATTGTGATTTTGCAATATCGACTCAAAGCGCAAACCAATTGTCCAGCAATTCAAATCATCCGGGATTATGGTGATTTGCCAGAGATTGAATGCTATCCGAGTCAACTCAATCAGGTGTTTATGAACCTATTGAGTAATGCGATCGATGCCTTTGAGTCTTCGACTTCCCAGGAGCCAACGATTACGATCCGGACGAGTTTAATCACCAGAGATGCCTCAGACAGCATCCCTCCGAGTTGGGTTGTGATTAGTATTGCAGATAATGCTAGCGGGATTCCTGAGTCCATCCAGTCCAAATTATTTGATCCGTTTTTTACTACCAAAGCTGTTGGGAAGGGGACGGGGCTGGGGCTCTCTATTAGTCACCAGATCATCACTGAGAAACATCAAGGGAAAATTGAATGTCATTCTACATTAGGCCAAGGGACTGAGTTTGTGGTGCAAATCCCGGTAACGCAGGTGTAAATTAGCGCCATACTTCTGGGACTCCCAGCACCGCATAGATTGCCATATCGTTTCTCTCAAAGTCCCCCTTTTGTGGCTCTGCTTCCCGCAGGGTAGGGGGATTTTGAGATCTGCACGATTTAGGGGAACCTACACGAACTGCAAAGCGCAGCCCCCCTAAGCCCGATCGCGTTCCATCACACTTACATAGCGCCAACTCGTGTTATTCAGCAATGCCGATTGTCCCTTCTCTCAGTCCAGGGCAAATTGCTTGGCTCAGCGCTGAGTTCCTGTCGAGCAGGCTACACATCGGAGTAAATTAGACTTTGTTGCATAGCTCCTACTCAAAAATTTCAGCCCAACTCTTCCATGAAAATCCCCCTCTCAATCCACAGGGTTGTAGTCCAGAAAACAAGTCCTTTGTTGTACGTCTCTCTATCCTTAGGGATCTGGATTTTAGGACCTATTTTGCAAGAGTTCCAACAGCGACCTGCCGTAGCCCAACCTGCTCCCCCAAACAGAACCTCACTGACAGCGGCCTGTCGAGAGGAGGGATATGCTTATAGTTTTAGTCAGTGGCAGCGGCTGTATGTCATGGACAGCTTTGCCAACCCAGAGGACGTTGCCCAAATCCTTAAGCTCATACAACGAGCTCAAGGAGATCCACGACTGAGCCAAGTCGCGATCGATCGTCTCACCCCAATCTCTAATTTAGAGTCACCCTCACGGCTGCTAGAGCTGATTGACAACACCCCATCGACCCAGCAAGCCCAAGTGCTACCGCTAGTTGAACAGTTTGTCGTTCTTGCCCGCGCGCTACCCCCTGGCTACAACTACGCCCAAAGCCGCGCGCTCATCGCGGCAGCCCAAGCCTATTCTCAGTTAGATCAGCCATCCCGTAGCGCCCCCCTTCTACAGCAGGCCCGTCAAACCCTTGGGGGGATTGCCATACCGTTGCTCAAAGCTGAGGTGCAATGGCGCTGGGGGCAAGCCTGGGCCGACCTGGGGCAGCCGCAGCAGCAAAGTGCCAGTTTAGCGGCGATCTCCACCATCCTCAAAACGCCATCTCGCACCACCACCCCCGAGCAAGATCAGCGTCTGAGCCAGATCCTTGAGCTGTTTGTGCAGCGCCAACAGATCCCCCAAGCAGAAGCCATTGCTCGGGCCATTCCAGCCTTGCCCCAGCGAATCCAGGAACAGTTTCGGGTGGCAACAGCCTATTTACGGGCCAAGCAGGTTAAACCCGCTCTGGCTCTGTTCAATCAGACCGTTGCGTTACTTCGTCAGAATTCTCGTCCAGCCAGTTCTGAATTAGGTGCGATTTCAACCCAAGGTATTATCCAGTTTGTCCAAGCAGGCGGTGTGACCACGGCGACTCAAGCCATGATGCAATTGCCGAATTTAACGGCGCTCCAGCGGGCACAAACTTGGTTGGCGATCGCCGGAGAAGCCCGCCAACAAAAGCGTCCCAAGGAAGCCGCTCCAGCGCTTGCCCAGCTCATCGCCGCTGGACGCGAGGGCCAACAGCAGAAGTTTAACAATCCCTATGGGTTTAACGGCCTAGGCCAAAATCAGTGGGGGCATAGCCTCTATCGATTGAGCCAGTCTGAGGGCTATCAACTGGAGCTAAACCAGTTAATTCAGCAGCTCCAGATTCAGTCAGAAGCTGCCGAGTTTTTGATCGCGATGGCTGTACAAGCCCAACAGTTTGACCAAGCCCAACAACTGATACCGAGTCCCTTGAACGTTAGAAATGAAGCGGGCACGTTTGATGTACAAGAAATGTGGCGGCTATGGGTTGCAGTTGCCGCTGCCGAGGCAGGAAAACCGCAGCAGCTCATCGCCCTGGGTGAGCAGGCAAACAGAAAATTAAAGACGGAAGACGCACAAGTCATTACCTTTTCGGCCCCAAATGAATTTGGCTCTCGTTCCATTAGACGGGACCCTCCATTTGTGGAAGTCATCGATTTCTCGATTGCCTCGCAGCAGCCAGTAGAGACTGTCTTCGTAGCAATTCAGGTCTTACAGCAGCAAGGTCAATCCGCTGCGGCCCAATCTCTAACCCAGGTTCTAGCAGAGCACCTCACGATGATGGCAGAACAGCTTTTGACCCCAGGATCCAAGGTGCAGCTAGCCTATAACCAGTCGCCTTTAGCCTGGATCGGAAATGTAGAGCAGTTCCTGCGCTTCTATGATCAGGCTAAAAGCGCCGATCGTCTGTCCGCATTGCAGGTCACTTATCTTCAACAAATCACAGATCCAGCGTTGCGGGCTCAAGAAATGGCTAAACAATTTTTTCTCAATACCTCGGCACCTGATTTGGCAGCAGAGATTTCCCGCTTTGGCACCCAGGCACAAGCGTTAGGCATTGCCAACCAGCCCAGCATTGCCCAACGCATTGTTGCAGCGGCTATTGTCACAGGCCAACCAGAACTTGCTGCGGATTGGGAAGCCCAAGCGGAACTATCGGCCCAAGCACAGGCAGACCTCTGGTTCCAGCGGAGTTACTCCTTAGCCAAGGGTACTGATTCATCCACTCTGTTCAGTGTCCTAGATAAGGCCCTGAGACTTTATCAGCAAGCCCCCACAACCAAGCCACTCGATAATGTGCGAGCACAACAATGGATTGACATCTATCTGCGCTTTGGCAATGTAGAGAAAGCGCGACAGATCATTGATTTGATGAGTGATACAGAGATGGCAAGGCAGTGGACTATTCGGCTCAATTGCCTCGATATGTAGGAGCTGGAGTTTAGACTACTGGAGTTTAGACTAACAGGATAAGAAAAGCGTCCCAACCGAGCAGTTAGGCCGCTTAATAGTCAAGAACGTATCAAATCACTCGACTATGACAGGAGTTATACCAAATCAACCTGTGATTGCAACCCATGACGATCCCCCTAAATCCCCCTTAAAAAGGGGGACTTTGAAAGAATTTGACTAAATTCCCCCCTTTTTAAGGGGGGCTAGGGGGGATCGGATCTATAGCATTGATAAATCAATTTGGTATTACGCAGTTGGAAACAGGAAACGAGGAGCCGCCAAATAAGCTCGAATCGCATCCCGCACGATTGCCAGCTTGGCGTCGTACCAGCTTCTCCCTGTGGCGAACCAATGCAGTTCCAGGCGTAAAAAGGCACGAATCGCTTTGAGATCTGCACGATTTAGGGGAACCTACACGAACTGCAAAGCGCAGCCCCCCTAAGCCCGATCGCGTTCCATGACGCTGACATAGCGCCAACTCGAACCCGGTACCGGAACGGGAGGGCTCCAGCGCACCCGATCGCTGAACCGCAGGACGTACAACTGATTGATCGTGGACTGCACGTCTTGCTGTGTGCCCACTAGGTACACATGCATGGGTTTACGATCGTCGTCGATCACCCGATCGAGTTCTGCAAAGTTAATTACCATGGGACTTCTCCTAAGTCTGTAGCGGGAAGAAATCCCAAAAATTAAAGCCACCCTTTTGCGCAGGACAAATAGGGTGGCCCGATCGAATGTTACAATCCGTGTCAGACCGCCCAGCTGCCTGTAACAGCTTGGGGGTTTAGCTACCCTTTGTTGTGTCCAGCAACGCTGGGTAGCGCTTTAATTTCTGGGGTCCAGCCAAATCAATCGATGAATGACACGGTTGTAATTGGCCTTGGAACATAAGCCTACGGATAAACCAGGGGAAAAGTCAACTATGTTTCAAAAAGTTACGATCCTGTAATATTCAGCAATATTTTCTGCCCCTGCCTGACTTCTCTCCAACGGCTCTAAGAAAATCCAACAATACTCGATCGAACCCTAAGCTTGATGATCCAGTTTATAACGAATGGATCGCGATCGCTAATAGGGTTGGGATAGCAAGATTGAATGGATTTGTCTACGTTCTAGGTTCGATCTGCCCTAGCCTCGATGCTACGCGCCGTTGATGCTAGAAATAATAGGGGGAACCGGAAAGATAGAGAAAATGGATGATATTGGTTCAAAAATCAACCATTCTCTCAAGGTTCCCCCTGATTAAGGCTACTGTTTCCATTGGGTTCCCCAGCGAGTGGGGAGTGGGGATAGAATCAAATATTCCAAGAAACGCTACACTCAGTTTCCATTCAATTGGGTTCCCCAGCGAGTGGGGAGACTGCTGCCAGACTTGCGCGGGGAAGCATCCCCCAGAGGTTTCCATTCAATTGGGTTCCCCAGCGAGTGGGGAGACTCCACGTCATCAACTTTTCCTACAACATTCGGCCCGTGTTTCCATTCAATTGGGTTCCCCAGCGAGTGGGGAGAAAATGGTTTGTAGAGTCTGACATTCAAACCGCCTATTAGTTTCCATTCAATTGGGTTCCCCAGCGAGTGGGGAGCATACGATTTTAATGCATGCCCGATCGCTTATCCATCAGTCAAGTTTCCATTCAATTGGGTTCCCCAGCGAGTGGGGAGAAAAAGACCGTGCCACATTGATCGCTAGAGCGTTCACGTTTCCATTCAATTGGGTTCCCCAGCGAGTGGGGAGCTGAGCTAGGCTTCAAGGTGCCTGAGGTGAAGTACGATAAGTTTCCATTCAATTGGGTTCCCCAGCGAGTGGGGAGTACATTCGGGTTGACGACATGAAAGCTGTGGACTTACGCGAGATTCGTTTGTTTCCATTCAATTGGGTTCCCCAGCGAGTGGGGAGAGAGGCTAAGCTGCTCTATGCCTACCACTCCACAAGCCAAAAAAAGTTTCCATTCAATTGGGTTCCCCAGCGAGTGGGGAGTAAATAAAGACACTCAGGATAATTGAGCAACGCTTTGTTTCCATTCAATTGGGTTCCCCAGCGAGTGGGGAGAAGAATGGGGTGAACTATCGAGCTACATTCATTAAAGCAGGTGAGTTTCCATTCAATTAGGTTCCCCAGCGAGTGGGGAGTATTATTTACGATTCCTCATACAGTTTGCGATGGATCGTAAGTTTCCATTCAATTGGGTTCCCCAGCGAGTGGGGAGACAATGCAATGGCCGTAGTCTGCGAACCGTGGGAGTTACACCAGTTTCCATTCAATTGGGTTCCCCAGCGAGTGGGGAGCTACAGATACACCTCAGGTAATAAAGCTGGGCAATTTGTGGCGTTTCCATTCAATTGGGTTCCCCAGCGAGTGGGGAGTAGGTAATCCTTATGATAGATTTACTGAAGATGCTTTGCGTAGTTTCCATTCAATTGGGTTCCCCAGCGAGTGGGGAGAATGGAGTACACAATGTCTGAACCTCTTGTTATTAGTTTCCATTCAATTGGGTTCCCCAGCGAGTGGGGAGTTATCAAATGTGCTGCGCTCATCCACAAGGCGAAAAAGCCGTTTTTGCAAGTTTCCATTCAATTGGGTTCCCCAGCGAGTGGGGAGATGGGAGATCGACACCCAAGACCATCAAGAAACCTTGTCCTGCGTGGTTTCCATTCAATTGGGTTCCCCAGCGAGTGGGGAGCATGAAGACAATCACAGGCATCATCACCGTTTCCAAGGTTTCCATTCAATTGGGTTCCCCAGCGAGTGGGGAGGTAACAGACTTCACGGGCAAGATGATTAATATGCCTGCGGGTTTCCATTCAATTGGGTTCCCCAGCGAGTGGGGAGCTGATTGAAAAGGGTAAAACGGTTGAGAAAGAGATTGAGCAAGCGATCGAGTTTCCATTCAATTGGGTTCCCCAGCGAGTGGGGAGATCGAGACTGGTTCGCAAGAGCCGCGAACCTAGTTTCCATTCAATTGGGTTCCCCAGCGAGTGGGGAGCGTTCGGTATCTCTAGACTTACTAAACTGTACCGACCTGTTTCCATTCAATTGGGTTCCCCAGCGAGTGGGGAGTAAACTAATTTCTAACAATGCCTTGAGAGTTCTTGAGGCATTCAAGTTTCCATTCAATTGGGTTCCCCAGCGAGTGGGGAGATGAGGCTTAAAGATTTGAGGGCGTTGATGTCGATGTTTCCATTCAATTGGGTTCCCCAGCGAGTGGGGAGAACGGAACAGAGAACGAAAAAGGATTGACTGCTACGTTTCCATTCAATTGGGTTCCCCAGCGAGTGGGGAGGCGTATAAATCCCCTGAATTGGAGGAAGGGTTTTCGTTTCCATTCAATTGGGTTCCCCAGCGAGTGGGGAGGCATCAATCAAGGCACTGATAAGCCAGTTCGCTGGACAGTACAAGTTTCCATTCAATTGGGTTCCCCAGCGAGTGGGGAGGGAAAAACTAAGGGTTAGTTTTTCCCATAGCTGGTTTCCATTCAATTGGGTTCCCCAGCGAGTGAGGAGTTTGTCAGCTTAGCTGGCAGTCTAAGACCGCGTGTTTTGTTTCCATTCAATTGGGTTCCCCAGCGAGTGGGGAGACTGCCAGTGCTCAAGCATTGAGTAGTGCTGATAAGCATTTGTTTCCATTCAATTGGGTTCCCCAGCGAGTGGGGAGAGGATATAAAATATGCCAACTGAATTAAATCCTACAAAGTTTCCATTCAATTGGGTTCCCCAGCGAGTGGGGAGGGCATATCTTAGATCTTTTGCCGTCGATTGACACAGCATGTTTCCATTCAATTGGGTTCCCCAGCGAGTGGGGAGCATAACGGGGATCATAACTCTCCTTTAGAGATTTACAGGGAGTTTCCATTCAATTGGGTTCCCCAGCGAGTGGGGAGAAACTTACCTATTTTAACTGATGCTACTTTATATCTAAGTAGGTTTCCATTCAATTGGGTTCCCCAGCGAGTGGGGAGTAGTTATGCTAAACTAAGCAATCATTTAGCACCATTAAAGTTTCCATTCAATTGGGTTCCCCAGCGAGTGGGGAGTGATTTCATCGTCACCAACTTGGGGCAATACATCATGTTTCCATTCAATTGGGTTCCCCAGCGAGTGGGGAGTTAATTCAAATCTACCGAAAGGAGCACAAGGTTAGGTTTCCATTCAATTGGGTTCCCCAGCGAGTGGGGAGAAAAATCCTAGTTCAGGACGTAGATAAGATACACGTTTCCATTCAATTGGGTTCCCCAGCGAGTGGGGAGCTAACCAATGTCTAAAGCATCACAAAAACGCTATGCGTTTCCATTCAATTGGGTTCCCCAGCGAGTGGGGAGGCCAGGAACCCCGGTAGATGTGAAGCAATACCGATCGACATGGTTTCCATTCAATTGGGTTCCCCAGCGAGTGGGGAGAAACATGTGATGAATGCTAATTCGGTCGTGCTAGCAACTGCTCAGTTTCCATTCAATTGATTTCCCCAGTGAGTGGGGGTAGATACTACGGATATTACCCTAGGTCAGCCTATCTAGTTTTCATTCAATTGGGTTCCCCAGCGAGTGGGGAGGAGAGCTGGATTAAACCTAATACCTACAGGGCTTTCAACTCCCATTATAAATCCCCCTTAAGGAATCGTGAACCAAACTGCTACACTGAATCGCACAGACTAACAGGAAAAACCAGCGATCGCCCAAAGGAGTCTTTTCCATGGTCTACAGCGACTTCACCCTGCGAAAAGTTAAACAAGCCTTTGGCCTCACGATCGTTGAAAAAGACAGCTTTTTACCCGAAATTCAACCCATTCCTCCCAGCGACTATTTACAAGAAACCCTCCGACGAAATTTAACCTTAGCCCTAGCCGTAGGCACCGAAAAAGCCCGGTCAGAACTGTTAATCAGTCCAGTCCTCGTAGAACTGCGCGAAATCTTGCATCGATCGGTCAGCATTTTTTCAGGCACCGAGTTCACGGTCGATGAAGCCCTGGGATTAAACGGCGTCTGTGACTTCCTCATCAGTCGATCGGAAGAACAGCTCATCATAGAAGCCCCCGTCGTCGCGATCGTAGAAGCTAAAAAAGAAGACATCAATTCCGGCATTGGTCAATGCATCGCAGAGATGATTGCAGCCCAAAAATTTAATGACATCAATGGATCTACAATCAAGCACGTCTACGGAACCGTAACCACAGGCAACCTCTGGCGATTTCTAAAACTCGAAGGCCAAACAGTATACGTGGATTTGATGGACTATCCCATTGCCCCAGTCGATCGGCTCCTCGGCATCTTAAGTTACCTCGCCACCCGGTGAAAGAGGAAGGCTCTAGAGTTGTTCGATCGTGTTTTTCAATTCTTGATGTACTTTCGACATCAAACTGGTTGATTCAATTGATGTAAATTGCTGATCAGATATAAAGTTTAGGCAATTTCTTACTCTATCCTCCCAGCCTTTCTCATCCAAGTTTGACTCATTCGGGGCTTTCCATTCTGCAAAGACAGCATCCTTATCTTGCAGCCCTCCTAATTGATGGAATAGCTCATTTCTGCGATCGAAGATAAAAGAACCAAATATCGAAATATCAATATCTAAATCTTTATCAATACCCTTTAAGGCTTCAAGTGCAAAGTAAAGTCCTTTTCCATAAGTATTAAACTTATCCCAGTCTTCTTCATTTGATAATCGAACTTTGATAGGAAGTTTAATATTCTTTAAATTCCTTTCCACTTTTGAAGAGTGTTCATTTACCTCAAACCACGTAGCAAGCCATTTCTTTAGTAATCCTTCAACAGCACGGAAGCTATGGAACATAGCTTCCACTGTATTGCCTTGTTTCAGTCGAATAACTCCCAAATAAGCCGCTTCGTAAGCTTCCCACCACCAATATTGATCTGGATTTTGCAGATACGCTTCAGCTAGGTTTGCATTGTTTAGATAAGCCTGAGCTAGTTCAATATTTTTGAGATGGGCTTGAGAGGATTTAACCAGATTTTGATCTGGGTATTTGATGAGATCCGTAGCAAAGTCCTCAAACTTAGCAAAATTCCATTGAATAGCAATATCTAGAAGATAAGCAATATGCTTAAGTATCTCATCTTCTAGTTTAGGTTGATCTTTCGATTCATTCGCCTTCTTAATTTGTTGCTTTAATACTTCTTTCATTCCTAAATAGTCATGTCGCGCAAGCAGTTTTTTGGCTTGCTGAATCTCAATTCCACGAAGGTAGGCAGAGCTTTTGACTATATCGGTAAGGGTTAAATCTTGTTCGTTGCTAACCAGGAATTTAACGCGATCGCCAAACTTCGCTAAGCTACAAAACTGGACAGCGGAGGAAATAGCCGGAGTGCCTGCCTGATGGCTGACGTAAACGGTTAGATCTTCTGAAGGTTCGAAATCAGAGAATTTCTCCTTGACTTTCTCTTGAACACGCTCAAGAACATCGTTCCAATTATCTAAACCTGAAGGTTTATTAGGATCTGGATCAAGTATCAAAAATTCAGGATTTTCAATTGATCTCCGTTTGAAATATTCTCTAAGTATTGGTTCAAGTGTACAAGTATCTTGCCAAAAAGCACTAAAAGGGTTGTTCATCTCTGATGATTTGAACTTCTTAGACTGATCTGTTACTAGTACAATTACTCTATCAATAATGATTTCATCAGCTTCACCATCTTTCCCGTTCAAAATCCAGAAGAAATTATTTAATAGCGGAAAATTTAAATCTTCATAATATTTGAGATCATTCTTGATCGCAGTTCCATAAACTTTACCCATTACCCTAGCTGGGTAAAGATATCGCTTCCCATCTGGAGATTTGGATGAACAAAACTGTTTCTGAGTTTCAAGCTGATTGCGAACCTTACTATGCAAAGGATTCCAACTTGTTTCAGTCACCAACTGCACATCGCTACTACCTGTTGTGATGATCCAAATATTCATAGCTAGTCTTCCTCTAGTTTAATTGGCTGAAATTGACTTGCATCAGTCGCTAGAAAATCTAGGAATTTCTGTGAATCAGAAGATGGAGGTGAATCTGGAAAGATAGTAAGAAGTTCTACATAGTCTTTATCAAGACGCTTGAGAGTGCCTTCTTTAAGTTCATATCGAGGATACATGCGATGCCAAATTCGTCCAATTTTCCCCATTGCACCAGCTAATTCGGTTCCTTTCAAATATTTGGAATCATGAAACCACTTGACAGCTTGGCTTTGTCCATTTGGTGCAATTCGTCCCCACACCTGTACATTGTTAGGATGCCAGGTTTCTCGCCAACCACTCACGTAATCATTAATAGGTTGCCCTTCTGCTTGTACCCACGAGATCGCTTGCTGCCGGATCTCTTTCAAAAAGTTTTCAATCTCGCTGAAATCATCCTGGCCTACTGGAATGTAGAGATTTTTTGATTGATTCGCAAATTCCCAATGACAGCCGATCATTGGTTTATCGCCTCTTTTGAAGTAATCACGATGGAAAAGACCGTGGTGAATTCGTCGCCAGGATTTGCCAAAGCTACCCAACAGTATTGAAAATTGAACTAAGCTCAGCAAGAACAGCTCTAATTCGGGTTTCATCTCCTTCATGTAGAGCAAGTCTAATTGCCCATTTTCCAATGTATAGGTGGGCATCGAAACATCTACAGTATATGGATTACCTGTCTGTTTATCCTTCTTTGTATCCTTATATGTATGTTCTCCAGAAATGATTTTCCCCAGAATAAAGTTAATCCCAACACATCCTTCGACGGCACTCCCCTCAATTCCACCCCACAATTGATGGGTTAATCTTCTGGCAGTTTCTTCATCAGTAATCCCAGCCAACAAACGCCAGGTATGACCTCGCAATGCGGCTTTAAACATATTGGGACGAAACTCATCTGTTTTAGAGCCAGTGGGCAAAAGTAACAACGATGAAAGTCCTTGACCATTCAAATAAACCGATTTCCATACAGGGTGAGCCGTTGGAACATTTTCCATGTAGCCATACCCAGCACTTATGCGGGAACCCAGCCCATACCCTAAAGCTTTTTCCCAAATCTTTTTGACTTCAGCCCACTCTTGAGCAGATAAAGGCTCTGTACTGGAAATATCAAACTTGAACTTAGTTTGATACAGCGAAATTTGGACATTAGCATTATGCTCTGCTTTGCCGTCTCGAACCTGGTACTTTTCTTGATTGTGAACAATATCTACCAAGCGATCGCGCTGCCGTCTCCATTCGTCATCTATGGGATAGCCACCATGAAATCGTAAGATTCCTGGTTGGGTACGCTTTGTATCCTTATCTTCACCACCACAATAACGCTCTCGTTTTGCTTGATCAGAGCAAGCCTTCCGAAAAGCCCCTTTCATACTAGAACCAGGGAAAAATGGCATTCCCTTTCTGCCTATTACTGGACGAATAAAATTATCCTGTCCACTGTTGGCCACTAATCGCCATCGAATTTGATACTCCCACGGTGGCTCCCCAGGTGACTGACTCTCAACATTTTGTTGGGTATCTTCAACTACTAGCCCAGCTAGAGTGGTTTGCCACTTATCCAAGCCAGCAGATTTTCTAGTCTTACTAGATGGCTGTATAGCTGATGTAGTTGTCACTGGTGGGCAACCGTCTATCCACTCCTTAACCCATCGCTCATAATCAGGTGTACCCTGAACCTTTCCAACATATTGAACATTACAACGCTCCTTAATTTGAGCCTGAAACATCAATGGGATCTCTTTCGGATCAATCTCCAAATTTTGAGGTTTTTGCCTAGCCTCAGTCTGCTCAGGAGGTTTTTGTTCACTAGATGCAACTTTTTCTGAGCCTGTAGTTGGCTGCTTTTGTTTTTTGAGAATGGGTTTAGGTTTCTGTGTCATCACCTTCGTCTCCAAGACTGATTTCTAGCTGTTTATAACGCTGCGTCCACCACACCATACAGTCACACAGTTGAGTTAATACTGCGATCGCAACTTTGCGATCATTCATTGGAAAGTTCCATAGATCATGAATTTGCTGCGCACGATCAGCGTTATTCGGAATTTCAATATCCGCCAAAAGCATAATTTCAACCAGTTTGTCCCAAGTCGCTTTCCAGTAATTAGCCTCCTCATCTTTTAGCCGTAGTTGCTCACCCCAAAATCGCTCCAACCCATATGCCACGGCAGTACGCATCTTATATGCCTGACCCAAGACATTTTTCTCACCATCTGATCTCATATTCCTTCTTGGAAAAACCAGATCATGGGCAGCTTGGTCAAGTTTGTAAGGTTGCCATCCCATTAGTCATTCCTCCGATGTACCGTTAACTCACAATGTCCAAACCCAATAGATTCCAAACCACCTAAGTAAAGATCTATTTTGTTCTGGTTATTTTGTAGTAGCTTCCATTGATTGCCCTCTTTATCTGGTTTATGGGCGATCGGGAACACCAAAAAAGTCTCCTCTGGCAAGGCTTCAAGTCCAAAAAAGTTCTTGACAACCTTTTGGTCTTCTTTCATGGCGATGCGACTTTGGCGATACAGAGCCATATCGTGAATCATGGAAATTTCATCATCTCCAACCACGACAGCAGGACGGTTCTGCTGATCAGGAAACCAAGCAGATAGATCCTGGTTAGCATGCTCGATCGTGAGAAAACCAAAATTGAAAAACAGTTTGTTGTCTAGATTGGCTGAACCTGTATAGGGTTCTGGAATCTTTCCATTGGGTGCTGTAATTCCTGCGATTCGCTGATAGCGTCTCAGCAAGCGAGGGCAAGTCACCCAAACAATGGGCCGCCCTGGACAGAATACAGGCAACCATAGAATTGAGGCGTATTCAAACTTGATTAGTGACTCACTAGTGCTATCTGGTTCACCACGAACCGCTTCATGCCCATACCATAAGTTCTCGTTCTTCTCATGCGGTGTGAGAATTTCAAGTTCTTTTGCTTTCTTCTCCATTAACTGCAACAGCGATAGAGCATTATCATCATCTTCATCGACTTCACTCTCAGAAATTGATACTTGTCGTTTATCTAATTCCTTTTTAAGGTATTTCTGACGCTCCAAACGCATCTCTGAGCGCAATCGTCCCCGAATTGAGCTTCCTGGCACAATCCCAGTTTGTGTAAACTGGTCACGAAAAATCAAATTCAGATTCCCTGTTTCCTCACCAGCAGTTGCACCAACATGGAGGGGTCCAACTGTCTCAATAATTCCGTAAGCCTTATCCATTAATCTACTCCGTCAATTTTGATCGGCAAACACAAGCCACAGCCCATTTTTTTCAGCAACGAATGTTTCTCATTCGGCTTCTGCTGATTCACCAACTTTGCTCTTTCCACTGATTTGGCTTCAGGGAACCAATCACCAGGAAAATCCCACCACAGTCTATTCAAGGGTTTCTTAAACACATAAACAGTACCTGCGGGCACAGCATAACGTCCACGGCTCAAACGCCCTGGTTTCCGTTCTTCGGCAGTAGTTTCACCATGTCCAGATCGATAGCGGTACGGAACCGCTTTATCGGTCAGCATTTTGGGACAACACTTTGCTGGAAACTCTAAATGCTTTGGAGTGGATTTTGAGGGTTTAGGATAGCGATAAGACAGGCTATTAGAACCCCATACCCCTGGTGTAATCAGCGCACAAGCTCTCTGGATTGGACGATTTAGTAGTTCAAGAATGGGGCTACCGTCAACTAGCTTCAAACTACTAATTTCAACAATGTGGTTTTCACCACCAAACTGATACCAACCATCTTCCAACTCATAATTTGAAAGATAAACCAAGCAAGTATCGTCTGGCATTTGTACAGCATATTCTACGAACAGCCCATCCTTAGCCTTGACAGTGCGTTCACTGTCTTGCATTGCAGGATGGAGAATAGGCATGTACATCCAGGGCGTTTTTGCTAATGAGCCCTTTTGATTAAGCATATCCTGGGGTGAATCATCCCAGCAGTCAATGCGTTGCCATATATAGTCTGATTCACCAATCTCTGCTTTTTCCAACAGATCCGAGTTTTGCTCAGAGACACGTTTCCATTTATTTTTAACTAGTTGCCATTCATCGGCACAGTCTTCACTATTTTCATCTTTGCTGAGAATCTTATGGCGGGGAAGAGGAACATAAAAATATTCTTCGTCGCCTGGTTTCTTGCATATTGCCCAAAATGGCCCTGCAACGTGCAAGTTTTGGCGTAGTTCTTCCCACACCGCAGGTTGAGATTTACTAGCACTTAAAAATAGGCCCGAAAGAGTTGCTGCATCTGGTGGAAACTTTCTCCCAGATAAACCTACTAAGTTATCGGGAGATAAAAAAGCACCCGCACTACCATACATCAATCCCAAGGGTTGAATTTTGATTATGTATTTGAACATAGTTGCCAACCTACTTTCACTAACCCATCAATCCACTGAATAATTGCACTAGCAGAATACGCTTCTCCCGTGATGTGCTTACAGTTATCACCCTCACTGAAGTAATCACGACTCACTGGTCTAAGCCCATCAGTTCGGGGGAACCGATCTCCGAAATACAAATCAAATAGTTCGAGAGCAATATGTTCATTCACATTTTCTTTATCTTTGATAGCGATTGCATGACGAGATTTAAGATGTTCCCAGTCGTTATAAATATGAGTCCAATTTAGATATTTATTGCCCCAAAGATTTCCATCACGATCTCGGTAGTTCTTTAGCACATGTAAATAGTCCCAAGGGCAAGTCCACTGCACATACTGTCCACTATTGAAGACAACACGAATCGTGACTCGATCGCGCCCTAAACTCTTGGCTTTTTTCTCAGCTTCCCGACAGTGCTGCAAAATATCTCGTTGAGGAACTTGATGACCAGCCCAAACAAAGCCAACGCTATAGGTAAAGCGATTTTCATCTTTTAAGCCCAACTCATCAGCCAAATCAGCTTGCAATTTTTCCCATTGTTTAGGCAATTCCAGCAACCACTTCCAAACTTCAATGGGTTTTAGTTTCTCCGGTTTTTCCTTGGTTTGAGTTTCCTCGCTGTAAAGGACTCCCATAAAGTCATCACCCCCCGCATAAATTACCCGGCCTCTACCATCAGGAAAGACTTTTTCGCGATTTTTGAAATCTTCAAATTCCTGCCCCCAACCTCTGACTAATTCACTAAAACGAAGGAGATTTTTATCACGCCTTGCTGGTGTATCTACATGCTGATTTGCCAAATTTTTGAGCTTGTCGCCAACTTTGTCTCCATCCCCCATAAACCAGCCTGTCCAGTACCCCGCTTCACGATATATATCCTTGAATTCTGGGTCATCCTTTCGCTTTTTCAGCTTGGCAATGTTCAGTTTTTGATCCTCTGGTTCTTTGGCATCAATCTTGTCATAGGTTATGAGACGTTTCACCAGTTCTGGAATGCTGAGACGCTCATTGACAGCAATATATCTACCAATATCCTCACCCTTAGCTTTTTTATCCTTTTCATAAGCTCGCAACTTTTTCAGCGACATATTAGAAGCTGGTGACGTGCCATCATCTTGGCTCTTGCGCTGTTCAGGATCATCCAATACCCAGGATAAACGGCGATAAAAACACTCCAGTTCTTCCTTTTCATCTTCTGTGAGACTACGTCCTGGTTGGTATTCTCCATTTTTGTATTGCCGACCTAATTGATGCCACGCGATCGCATCTGTTCCACTCAAACTCGAACTTTCCCCCACCCAGTTAATTGCAACCCAATCCCGCTTCAGCTTACGAGTTTCCAAGTCATCCATTGCAGCCTTGATCAGGTTCTTATCAGGATGCTTCGGATCATACCGTCCCCAGCCAATAAATATCTCCCAGGTATAGCTTCCCCAGCGCTCCCATTCACCTTTTTCCTGCCCAACTTGGTCTGGCTTCTGAGCCCAATGATATTGCTCCTTGGAAATGCCAATATTATCTTCAATCCAATTTCGGCAAACTTCCAAAATTTTTCGCCATTCTTGTAGCAAGGTTTTCTGAACAACTTCTCGTGTTAATTCGCCCTTTACTAAAATACGGTTGGGCATTCCCTTGTGTTGATGAATCAAGCCAGGGGAAATAACGCTACCTGTGCCAAGTTGCTCTTCTGCCTTCTCAACAATCTTCTGACTCAAATAGGACAGAATCAGCGATGCACCGTAGAGATCGCGTAATTTCCGGGATTTTTCAATGAATCCTTGGACTGGGGCAAAGCTAATCGCCGTATAGATGGTCATAGATTTTCAGTTCGACTCCGACTGCACAGCCATAAGGTTACTGAACACTTTAACCAATCTGCCCATTTGTTTCCAAAAAGAATCAAATATTCGTAGAAAATTTATCAAACGGGCTCAAAACTTTATAGAGCAAGCTTTTTAAGGAATCATCCTAGATTTTAAAAATATTTTCTTTTCCCTTGACATCCAGGGCATACTCAAATAACACTTGATCCTTCGCCCCCCATGCCCCACCCCTACACCCACCCCGCCGCCTTCGATCGCCTCCTCATCCTCATCACCACCCTGCTCCAACACCCCGGCATCGGAACCGCCGACCCCCTCACAGACAGCGACCTCCCCAACGACGCCATGGTCGCAGTCCTAAACCAAGTCAAAACCGTCGCCCAAACCCTAGGCTTCCCAGTCGTTGACTGGTCAGTCCACACCCTGCGCAAAGACCTCCGCACCCTGCGCACCTACGGCATCCTCGACGATCGCATGTATCGCTGGGGCTACTACCTCGGCACCGGAGCCTGCTCCAAACAAGAACTCAGCCTCGCCCTCCAAGCCCTCGCCTCCCAAGCCGCCATGCAAGGCGACCCCCGCATCCAAGCCGTCTACGATCGCCTCGAAAAACGCCTGCGCGGACTCAACCTCGAACTCGGCGGCCAACTGCTCTACCCCGTCCGCACCCACCTCGATCGCGCGATCGTCCCCACCAACCCCGACGAAATGCGCCGCAAAGGACAATACAAAAGCACCCTCTTCGCCAAACTACCGGAATTAGAACAAGCAATCATTTCAGGACAAGCGATCGAACTCTATCGCCAACGCAGCCCCTACCAGCCCAAAGCCATCGGCCACCAAGCCATCTATCCCCTCCAGCTCATCTACTCGGATATTGCCTGGTACTTACTCTCTGAAAATGTCTCCGATGGGCATTTAGCCATTTCCCGTGTCGATCGCTTCACCGACTACCTGCGCAGCCTCCCCCAAACCGATCGCAGCATGGACATCCAACAGGCCAGCCTGCAAACCGCCCACGAACTCCTGCATAATGGTTGGGGCCTCTCCCTCGGCAACTACGAAGAACAACAGCTAGAGCGGGCAGGACAATTACCCCTAGAAGAAATCCAAGTCCGCTTCTTTGGTTCCGTCGTCCCCTTCATCCTAGAAGCCGACTCCCGCCACCCCAAACAACGTCTAAGAAATCGGCGACGGGACAAACAAGGCAACCCCATCCAAGTGGATTACTGCGTCCCCTTACCCCGCCGATCGTGGTTTGAATTTTCGCGGTGGGTGCGCAGTTTCGGCAGCAACGCCCAAGTTCTCGCCCCCACAGAACTCGTCGCCGAATTCCAGCAAATGGCGATCGAACTTGCCCAACGATATCCCGTACAGCCAGATTAACCCTTGGAATTGAATGCAATCCCACTGACCTGCTTCCCATCAGCGTTAGTCGAGTTAGTCGGCTCCCAGACCCCTTAGCCAGTCGCATCTCCCCCCAATCGCTCTTCCTTTAGAAAGACGAGCGCGATGTCAGGACTTACCAACAAACTCCATTATGAGTGGCGACATTAATAACGCAAAGCAACACAATAGTTACATAAGCTACAACATAAAATGAATCACATAGCCTAGGAGGCAACCATGAACCTCAATAATCTCAATCGTTCCGTCGGCGTATTTCCTTCTGCCATCAATACAGAAAATGCTTTAACAGAACTCCGGAACGCGGGTTTTGCAATGGATCGCGTTTCCGTCGTTGCCCGCAACTTCGATCGCTCAGACGATCAGCCCTTAGTCGGTGAAACCCGGCTTCAGGAACTTACAGAAACCACCCATGTTGACGAAGGAGCCAAAGCCGGTGCAGCGACGGGTGGCACAGTCGGCGGCCTCATGGGCTTGCTGGTGGGCTTAGGCACCTTGGCGATTCCCGGCGTGGGGCCCATCATGCTCGCAGGCGCAGCCGCCACCACGATCGCCACCACCTTGGCAGGCGGCGCGATCGGTGCAGCCACTGGGGGACTGGTCGGCGGTTTAATTGGGCTGGGCATTCCTGAAGAACGCGCCAAAGTCTATAACGACTACGTCAACCGAGGGCAGTACCTCGTGATCATCGATGGTACAGATGCGGAAATTCGCCAAGCAGAAGATATTCTCAAGCGGCGTGGCATTCAAGAATGGTCTGTTTATCCTTCATCCAAAGTCGTCACTCGCTAATCCATCCCGACGCATTTGTTTGAAAATTCCAAACTCCTTGGGAGAAAAACCATGAAAAAAGCAATGGCATTATTAGTCGGGAGCCTTCTTTTAGTCGGCACCGTCGCTTGCGAAAGCAAAGTTTCTAAAACCAGTGCAAGCGCACCGAGCTCAACGGAAAAAACAGGTAATACACCATCCTCCGAAACCGTAAAAAATAATCAAGATGATGCTAGCAGCGAAGTTCGTCGCAATCAACTAGATTCAGACATTCGAGCACGGGAACAACGCAACAACTGGACAGGAGGAGACGCCGATCGAGCCGATAGCGATGTTGCTAGCGAAGTCCGCAGTAAATTAGAAGCCAATATTCCCAAGAGTCAACTGACAGTCAAGGCAAAACAGGGCGCAGTCGTTGTTTCTGGCACAGTGCAGACCCAAGAACAACTCAATAAAATCGAACCTTTAGCCAAAGAAATCAAGGGTGTGCAATCGGTGAACGTAGCCGCTAAAATCGCCCCTGCCACGCCAGCTCAATAGCGTCCCACAAGTTCCTGCACCGTAAATCCCCCGGTATTCAAAGTCTCTCTCCCAAACTGGGAGAGGGATCGAGGGTGAGGATACAATGCTAGGGCTCAAAATTCCCGTTGCTCAAACCAAAACTTGATCTCGTCATAGCGAAACACCGGGCCATCCTTACACAGAAAATTCGGGCCGAGTTGGCAATGGCCACAAAACCCGATCGCGCATTTCATATTGCGTTCCATCGTCACATAGATTTTTTCCGCCGGAACTCCCCGCTTCAGCAATTCCATGACCGTAAACTGCATCATAATTTCCGGGCCACAAATCATGGCGATCGTATTTAACCGATCGAAGGGAGCCCGCCGAATTAAGCCCGTCACCACCCCAACATTGCCCTGCCAACCCGACTCCGCCCGATCGACCGTCACCAACACCTCCACATCCAACCGCGATCGCCACTTTTGCAAATCGCGCCGGAAGACAATATCCTGCGGCGTGCGCGTGCCCAAGAGTAAAACCACCTTGCCGTACTTTTCCCGATGGTTCAGCACATGGCAAATGGCAGGACGCAAAGGCGCAAGGCCAATTCCCCCCGCCACAAAGACAACATCATTGCCCTCCGCCAGATCCATAGACCATCCCCGACCGAACGGGCCTCGAATCCCCAGTACATCGCCCGGTCGGAGTTTGCTGAGGGCAGTGGTAACCGTCCCAACGATGCGCGTCGTATGCATAAGTTTGCTCGAATCCGCCGGATCACCACTGATGGAAATGGCACATTCCCCCATCCCAAAGGCATAGAGCATATTGAATTGCCCAGGGGTGAATACGAGCGGTTGCCCATCCTCCGGCGTCAGTTCCAGCGTAAAGGTTTCGTGGGTTTCCTTATGGGTTCGTTGGACTTGATAGAGCCGAGGTAGCATCGGTTCGATCGACGGTTGCATCACAGGTTCGATCGTCGGTACCACTGGTGTAGAAAATTCATTTACCATGCTGATCTCCGATCGGGCAACCCGTATAAATCCAGTAACTGTAATCGCGTTGCATTGAGACTATCCAGCATGATTTGGGAAAAGCGCTTCATCAGTTCATAACCCAACACCGGATCGTTATCACATTTTCCTCGCAGGCAGCGACCATCCAAAGCCACCGCACGGGTCAATTCCAAGGCACGGGCATCGAATTGCCATTGGTAGGGTGGAAACAGCCAAGACCAGCCCAGCACATCATTGTCCCCCAGGGTTTTAATCGTCAGGGTCGGACGACCGGGGGCACTAATTTCGATCGCGACCTTGCCCTGGCGAAGGAGATAAAAGCGATCGGCGGGTTCCCCTTGGCGAAAGAGCATGTCCCCCGCATCAAATCGGATATTAGACGCGCATTCTGTCAATAATTGGACGTATTCCGGGGAGAGTCCTGCAAAAAACTCATGCTCCTGCAAAATCGGGGCAAGGGATGAAAGCGTCATGATGTTGTCTCCTCTCCGCGAAGGGCACGAACTTCTGCGGTAATATCAATGCCGACGGGACACCAGGTAATGCAACGACCACACCCTACACAACCCGACGTGCCAAATTGATCGATCCAACTAGCGAGTTTGTGGGTCATCCATTGGCGATAACGGGATTTTGCACTCATCCGCACCGCGCCGCCGTGGATGTAGGAAAAATCCATCGTGAAGCAGGAATCCCATTGCCGCCAGCGTTCTGCATGGTTGCCTGTGAGGTCGGTGGTATCCTCAACGGTGGAACAAAAACAGGTGGGACAGACCAGGGTGCAATTGGCGCAGGTTAAACAACGGGATGCCACTTCGTTCCACTGGGGATGTTCTAGGTTTTGATAGAGTAATTCTTTAATATTCGTTGTATCCATCGATCGACCCATGTGTTGGGCGGTGTTGGCCACAACTTGTGCAGCGAGTTCTTGATCGATGGCGTTAGCAATCCGGTGAGTGACTTGTTCTAGAATTTCTGCGCCTAGGGAACTCCCCACTTCTACGAGAAATGCATGGCGATCGGGTTGCAAAATTTCCGTTAATGCTAAATCGAACCCGGATTCTACCGCTGGCCCCGTGTTCATGGAAACGCAAAAACAAGTCCCCCCCGCTTGGGCACAATTGACCGCGACGATGAAGCAATTCTGGCGATGGGCTTGGTAATGGGGATCGACGTGATCACTTTCTAAGAAGACTCGATCCTGAATCGCGATCGCGTGTAATTCGCAGGAACGAACCCCAATGAAGGCGCGTTTTTGGGAGATCGGCGGCTCGACGTGCAAAGCCACCGATCGGCCTTGGCGTTCTGCACTCCAAAGCTTCACCTGGGCAGGAAATAACACCTTCTTCCAAGATTGCGGCCCCACCGCATAGCCAAAGAGCGCCCCATCCTCCCGTGGCTTCAAGCGATAGGTTCCGGCCTCCTGCTCATCCGTCCAGCCGATCGGGAACTCTTCCACCTGGGTCAGGGTATCGTACACGATCGCTTGAT
Organism: Alkalinema sp. FACHB-956; assembly: GCF_014697025.1. Lineage (NCBI taxonomy): Bacteria > Bacillati > Cyanobacteriota > Cyanophyceae > Leptolyngbyales > Leptolyngbyaceae > Alkalinema > Alkalinema sp. FACHB-956. The sequence continues at coordinate 139,154 of NZ_JACJRC010000011.1, forward strand.
CGCGCAGGGTTGGCCCTATCACTTCATAACCGCTGTGCATCAGCGCATCCAAGAGTTGCTGAAAGTGCTGACGGTCAATGACGTAGCGATCGGAGGTTGAGCGATCGGGGGTTGTTCGATCGGGGGTGGAAGAGTCGCTGGTGGCAGAGCAAGAGGTCATCGGGCGCGATCCTTACAAACGAGTTCGGAATCAATACATTCGTAACTACTACTTTCCTAACTACTATGTTCGTAACTACTACTTTCCTAACTACTACGTTTCCAACTAATGCATTATTAGCAGCTAGTTAATTATTATTAGCTAGTTATTATTAGCTAGTTATTAGCAGCCGTCTGCGGAAGCTTCAGGGTTTCAGCAATGATTTCCGTTGTCATCACAGGCGCATGGCTGAGGGTATTGTGAATCAAGCTAGATTCGATCGTTTGCTTGATGCCCGTAATGTGCTGGAATTCTAGCGGATGGGGCATGTGGACTTCCACCCGAATATAGTTCAGGCGATGGGGCAGGGTTTCTACCTGGCTGAACACCGTCATCGTCAGCCCTTTGGGATCAAGCCCTTGGGCATTGCAGTATTGCACAACGTAGGCCCCCGCACAGGTGCCGATCGCGCCGAGCAGCCATTCACTGGGCGTCATCCCGATATCGGTTCCGCCATTGCGAAAGGGCTGATCACTCCAAGACACATGGTTTCTCGCAATCACTTGAAATTGAGTTTGTCCAGTGTAGTTTACTTTCACTTGCATATAATGGGCCTCCAAGCTACTAGGAATCGGGTCTAAAAAATTGCAATAAAGTGTTGTAACAAGATTTCGTAAGCAAGAGTTAGTAACAAGATTTCGTAACAAGAATTTTTAATAAATTACGCTTTGACGCTATATTTTTTTGACGCTATACTTTTTTGACGCTATTTTTAAAGTCAGTCCGTTTTAAACAATACGCCTTCCGGTACAGTGGCAATTTTGCCTAGAACACCGTGAGACCTCGACTTCTAAAAATGGCGATCGCGGCTTCTACCTGCTCTGGGGTAGGCGGTTGGGTTTCTTTTAATTGGTAGTCATAGCCCAACTCTGCCCACTTGTATTGCCCCAGCTGATGAAAGGGAAGCACTTCCACCCGCTCAATATTCTGTAGCGAGGATAAAAAATCCGCCAGCCCTGCAATATTGTGGGGCGCATCCGTCAGTCCCGGAACGAGGACAAAACGAATCCATACAGGCTTACCAATATCACTTAAATATTTTGCAAGGGTTAATGTGGGTTGTAAATCAACGTGGGTAACTTTGTGATAGATTTCAGGATCGTAGGATTTAATATCTAACAAGACTAAATTGACATATTCTAAAACAGGTTTTGCAACGTCTAAATCACAAAATCCAGAGGTATCTAAGGCCGTATGAATGCCCTCTGCCTGACATTGATGCAGCAACGATCGCACAAAATCTGGCTGCATCAAGGGTTCTCCCCCACTCACCGTAATGCCTCCCCCCGATGCAGTCATATAACTTTTATATTTCCGCACCTGCTGCATAATGGTTTCGATCGTCTGCAACTTGCCATTTTCAAAATTTCGGCAATCGGGGTTGGCACAATAGAGACAGCGCAGAGGGCACCCGGCAGTGAACACAATAAAGCGAATTCCTGGCCCGTCTACTGTGCCACAGCTTTCAAAGGAGTGTACATAGCCTGTTGTATCGGTATAGCCCGTTGGGTGGATATGGCCTGTTGAGTGGGTATGGCCCGTTTCACTGGTGTGGAGGGGCGATCGAGCGGGAGTGTAAGCCATGGGGTAGCACCTCAGCCTGGGCTAATCTGATTGTATTTATAGACCAACATTTTGAGGAAGTTGTGAAGACTAGCCTTGCACCACGTCCTCACAATTTCCTCATATCCCGTCTTTAGAGTAAAGCTATCAGCGATCCCATTTTTTAGATTAAGGGGATGATTTACCCATGCGCCGCCACCATAATCTCTCTGGCTATCTCAACTTAGTCCAAGCGTTGATTAACTGTCCCCGAGGTGAAGAGTGGGAATTGTTGCAACGGAATGAACGTTTGGTCACTCCAGAATTGTTAACGGTGATGGAGGAGGTGGCGGCTCAACTTTTGCAGGAAGGCGATGGGAAAACGGCCAAGTTCCTACGCTACTGGGAAGCACAACTGGCCCATGTACTGGCCCAGGAGTCAGAAAATTCCCCGATCGACGATCGGCTCCAAACGTCTCTGAAGTTAATTCAAGCCCTCCTCGATTGTCCTAAGGGCGCGGAAGCAAAACTGTTAAGTGCCCATGCAGAGTTGCTAACACCGGAGTTTGTGCAATTGATGCAACAGGTGGCAGCGCAACTCAATGAACGGGGCAATCCAGACACCGCCAACTTCCTACGCCAATGGGCCAGGGAACTAACCCTCCCAACTCCAGCAGCAGCCCCTCCAGTAGCAGCCCCTCCAGTAGCAGTCCCGGTAGAAGTTCCCCCAGCAGCAGTCCTGACAGAAACTCCGGTAGAAACTCCAGTAGAAGCCCCGCTAGAAGCCCCGGTAGAAGCCCCGGTAGAACATCCGGTAGAAGCTCCGGTAGAACCTAGGGCAACAGGTCAGCCCAGCTATCCTAGCCTAGAATTGCAGGTGACAGCGATCGCGCAATCCTTGGCACAACTCGAAAGAACGATCGCGAGTCGATTGCAGCCGTTTAATCCCCTGTGGTACATGCAAGTACTGGAGCAGGCCGCAACGGAGAATTGGCTCCTCAGTACAGAAGAAGTGGAGCATTTAATTGGCGTCAAACCGAAGTGTTCTAGTAGTCAACCTGGCTTCCAGCGAGGCTGTTGGACGTTTGTCAAAACAGGAAAAATGGGTTCCCAAACGGGTTGGCGTGTGATGAAGTCCATTAATTTTGGCAATGATTTGGAGGATGACTCCGATCGTCATTTATCAACTGATTCATTAGATCATTCATTAGATAATTTGTCAGATCATTCATTCAGTAATCCGTTAAGTGATTTACTGAGTGATTCATCAGATCCGTCCCCAATGAATGCACCTACCCCTTCCCTTCCCATAGAACAAGCCCTAGCGGAGTCTTCACCCCAATCCAATCTGGACACCCTAGAAGATGACGTTTGGGCCACTCTAGAATCCGGTTAAGCAGGAAAACCCTGGGTGGCGAGAGTCTGGCAGGTGTTGTAGGAACCGCAGGTATCGTAATAAGCCCCTTCCTCCCATGGAGCCCCCGATTGGAGATTGTCGTGTTTTGTCGTGTTTTGTCGTGTCCTGTCCCAACTTAGGGAGACCCCGTTGACATACACAAAAAATACATATTTAATGTAGTTATATTCAGTTTTAAAAGCTGAATATACCCGTTAAATGTCTTCAGAGAGCAGTCTTCAGAGAAATGTCCTCAGAGAGCAGTCTTCAGAGAAATGTCCTCAGAAAAGGCTTCTCAGAAAAGACTTCTCAGAAAAGGCTTCTCAGAAAAGACTTCTCAGCCCCTCTCAATCTCCATTCGGTTCGCTACAACACCCTCACTATCAAACAAACAGGGAGGTTTGTGCCATGCTCCGCCCCCATCGTCCGTTGATCGAAATTTCGGGTCATCTTCTGAAATACTTCTGCATTGGTTCCCTCGGCTTCATGGTCGCACTGCTGATTTTTGGCGCAGTGGGAGCCCACGCCATCATCCCAACCTTAATCGGATTCTTAGTGCCCACCCTCGGTCGCATTTTGGCCGTGATCTGTTGTCTCATCTGCATTGGTGTGATTTGGGAGTCCATTCGCTAATCTAGCCCCACAAGGAGGGGAACTTGCCACTCCCCATTCCGTTCTTGCCCTGTCCGCCCACCGTGGGTCTTCTTCCTACGCCTGCATAGCCCTCCCGGACAAGGACTCTATGCAGGTTCTATCTCGATCGCCATGCTTTGTGCGCGGAATGCATACTTTATGCCCTAAATATACAATTTCAGATTAAAAATTGTATAAAAAACTTTGTAAAAAATGTTTACTTTTTGGAATATGTTCAGGCTGTACGGATTTAATGGATACACCCATGAAACATTAGGTCTCGGTTTTAGGAACCGACCACCATGAGGGGATAAATTCCACCGTTCGTTCAGTTCACCAAGGAGGCATACGGTATGCCAAAGGCTAAAGCAAATAAAGAGGCTGAGGCGGATAACGATCGAAGTCCGACCAGTACAAGAACCCAGCGGAAACGACTGAATCTTGATCTTGCGCCCGCTGCCTACGAATCGCTCCAGGAGTTGGCTGAAGAATCCGGCAAGAACATGGCAGAAATCCTACGCACTGGATTAGCGTTGTATGCGATTGCTCAGGAAGCCAAAAGTCAAGGACGGAGTTTAGGCGTCATTGAAGGCGATAGAGTGATTAAGGAAATCGTGATTCCTGATTAAACTAGAGGGAATCGTGCTGTCATTCCTACTCTGTAGCTTCAATCTCGACTGGATCTCCTTCCACTAAAACCCCCTAAAATTCATGGATCTGACAAACTCTTGTTAACCGCGTGTTGAGCAGGATTGCAGTGTTATACCCAATTACACTCAAACTCACATAACATCGCCCTAACAGTTGCATTGCGATTGCATCATGGATACTACATCCCAGGTGCATGAGATCCGAGGTGGTTTTCTAGACATTGAGGTATTCCTAGAGAGCTGATGGAATCAGTTTTTTGGAGGATATTGAAATGCCTAGGGAAGTACCTCGGTTAATTATTGATGAATACCTGAATGCAAAAGGAATTACCCCGGATAGTTTTCAAGTCAGTGATCCGGAAACCCGCCCGATCGGTAAAATCTATGCCAGCCAAACCGTTGAACAGTTGAAAATTGGGGATGATGACCTCGATCTGCAAACGGATGAAGGCCGCAAAGGAGCTGAACTCCAGCATCGGATTACCTCCCGATCGACTGTATTAAAGGCATTGGTCGTACCGATGTACATCATTCCCCTCTGGCTGATGGTGATTCTTTCGCTGCCTGCAATGAAGATTACGGTGTATACAGAAAGAATGCAGCTCACCTTTCTAGGAGCCTTAGCATCGGATGTGATTGGTCTATGCTACGTGGTAACCCGTGATCTCTTTCCGAAGGGATCCTCCGATCGGGATGATGAAACAGAGGAGCAAGATGATGGCTAGCGCTCTAGGCTGGTCGGGAAGACCTATTGCAGCCATGTCTACAAGTCGGGACTTGGAAAGAGCAATCTCAATCTTCCCCATCTCCTTCCTGAAGCTCATCTGGGTCAAGCTCATCTGGATCAGTGAATTCCTCGTCGTCCTCCGATAGGTGAATATCATCCGGGTCAATTTCCAGGATCATTCTATCAAGATTAAAATTAAGATTGTGGGCATTTAAGCAATGATTATCCAATCCTCGCCGCAATTCACTAATATTGTGAATATTTTGACTAATTTTGTTGATAAAGGTTTTGAATTCTTTTTGTGTTAGATTTTCTTTCGTTACTTGGTTAATCTCAGCGCGTAGCCTTTCCCGTTTATCCAGTAATCGTTCTTGTTGCATTTTCACGATTTGGCCCCTTTGCATCAGATAATCTGCAATTTTGTGCCGCCCTTTCTCCTGAAAGCCTCGAATCACATCCTCAAGCCGATCAATGGATTCATCCAACCGTTCTAAGGCATCTTGAAAATCGGTTAAGCGATCGTCGATATCAGGTTCATGAACGCCCACAGTGGCATAGTTTAACGGATGCTCATCTTCCTCCCACAAACCGCCGAACTGAACTAACTGATCACGAACTTCCGCAGCAATCCCCTGATTGGAACCAAACAAAGTTTTCTGAACCTGAACAGCCTGCCAGATCGCCCCCAAACAATCCGTGAAGCGCATATCAGCACTGTTCAGAATAGCCTCTGTGAAATCGGTATGGCAGGCATAGGCCCGACAAAAATAGGCTTGGGTGAGATCCGCACGATAAAAGTTCACGCCCACTAAGTAGGAACTGCCAATCCTAGCATTTCTCAAATTTGCCCGATCGAAAGACGCTCCACTCAAGTAAGCTCGGATAAGTTCCGCTTGACTGAGGTTGGCCTGGGTCAAAAGGGCATCACTCAAATTGACCCGATTTAAAATAGCTTTCTGGAGGTTGGCTCCGGTTAAGTTGGCTGCGGCTAACTTCGATCGGGAGAGTTGAGCCGCTTGGAGATTAGCCTGGGATAAATCCGTATCGCTCAGATCGGCCCCGGTCAACTGCGCCCCTTGCAGGTTGGCCTCCCGTAGTATGGTAGAGGACAGGTTAGTCCGGCTGAGATTCGTATCTCGCAATGAGGCTCGGGTCAAATCGGCCCCCGTTAAGTCCGACTCTTCAATCTTGACTTGATTGAGTTGGGCATCCTGCAAAAACGCATAGCGCAGATCCGTTCCCCGCAGATTCGCCCGATTAAAGTTGGCGCGAGTCAGAATCGCCCGCTTAAGTTTGGCACGGCTCAATCTTGCCCCTTGCAAGCTGGCATCGCAGAGATTGGCACTTTTGAAGTAAGACCCTTGCAGTTCAGCCCGATCGAGGTTAGCCCGTTCTAGCTGGGCATTTTGTAAAGATGCGCCAATCAAAACTGCGGATGCTAAATTGGCATTGCTCAGGATGGCACTGCCAAACAGCGAATTACTGAGTCGGGCATCGCCTAAATTCGCACAATTGAGATTCGCTTCTTCAAAGCTCGCATTCAGCAATTCCGCATATTGGAGATTGGCCGATTGCAACTGTGCCCGGTTGAAGTTGGCTCGTTTGGCATAAATCCGGACTAACTGAGCCTGCCGGAGGTTGACCCCATGCAGGTAAGCCCCTTGTAACTGCGCTTGGGTCAGGTCGGCGTGTTCCAAATTCGCCTCCCGGAGGGAAGCCCCCCGCAGGATAGTGGCCCTCAAATCTGCACCGATCAATTGGGCTTTGGTCAGCAGTGCCCCCCCAAGATCGGCTTGGGCTAGGTTGGCTCCATTCAGATTGGCTCCTTCAAAATTGGTATTGAGCAATCGGGCTGCGGTGAAGTTGGCCGCTTGGAGATCCGCATCGGCAAAGTGCGATCGACGGGCATGGCAGCGATCGAGCCGCGCCTGACACAGCTTCGCCCCAGATAATTTCACACTGATCAGTTGCGTGATGCAATTCTCATTCTGGGGATCGGGACGTAGATCGGCTTGGGTCAGGTTGGCCGCTTTCATCACCGCATTATTCAGCGTAGCTCCCCGCAGAATCGCGTTTTCTAAATTGGCCTGGGTTAAGTTGGTCCGAATTAACTCAGCACGGCTCAGGTCCACTTCCACCAAAATGGCGTTCTGTAGCTTGGCCCCCCGAAATTCGCTATGGATGGCCGTAGCTCCCGTCAAATCGGCACCGGACAGATTGACCCCTCGTAGGGAAGCCCGATTTAAATTGGCCGATCGCAGGGTTGCATAGGAGAACTTGGCAGCCCCACAATCAGCGTTTTCTAGGTTGGCCCGATCGAGATTCACGTGCTCCAAGTTGGCACGACGCAGGCAAGCGCCCGCTAGGTCAGCCCCTCTGAGGTCGGCTCCTGAGAGGTCGGCTCCCCGCAAGTTCACCTGCCGCAGAATCGCTCCCTGCAAGTTGGCGTGGCTGAAGTTTGCGCGGCTCAAATCTTTCCCGGTCAAGTTCTGATTTGCAAAGTCTTGGTGTGAAAAGTCTTGCCCAACGTAGCTACTATCAGGGTTGAACGGTTCCATCGAATACTCCCCTCCCAAACTCTAGCTAGGCTGAATAGGTCTCAGGCTGAATGGCTATTAGGTCTCAGGCTGAATGGCTATTAGGTTGAATAGGTCTCAAGCTGAATTAGGTCTCAAGCTCAATAGGTCTCAAGCTCAATAGGTCTCGGGCTGAACGTGTATTACGCTAAATTTGTATCCGGAATCACAAACTTTCCACCTAACCAGATATTGTTAATTTGGTAACAGTCAAAAGTCCTGCGTACAACTTGCTGACTTATTGTGATATTTGTTACTTTGATTTTTAACGATCTGCCGGAAAGCTAGATGGGGCAAGCCTTTTGGGAAAACTCAAAAAGTCTTTCACCGGGGGGATCAGTGACCAAGTCAATAGATGCTCACATAGTTTTGGGTATCTCAACAAATCTTTGCTGATCCCCAAGGAGAGCCAACGATCGCGCACCTAACGTGGCACCGATGCCCCTAGGATGACAATACATGGGGTACCGCAGCAGGGGAACCGTAGACTGGTAAGCCCTATGAGCCAACCTATGAGCAAATTTTTTCTGATTGGAGTCTTGTGAGCGATCGATCTTTGCCGTCGGGCCTCTACGAACAAACCCTGCTGGATCTGAAACGTCGCATTCGATCGGCGCAGGTACGAGCCGCTTTGGCTGTCAACCAGGAGTTGATTCTGTTGTATTGGCAGATTGGGCAAACCATCCTAGAACAACAGCAGCGTGAAGGCTGGGGTACCAAGGTCATCGATCGCTTGGCCCGCGATCTCAAGCAGGAGTTTCCCACCTTGGGCGGCTTTTCCGCCCGTAATCTCAAGTACATGCGGGCCTTTGCGGAGGCTTATCCTGATCCAGCATTTGTGCAGCGCTGCGTTGCACAAATTCCTTGGCGGCATAACCTGGTCTTGCTAGACAAGCTCAAGCAATCCGAGGAGCGGGCGTGGTATGCCCAGCAGTCCCTAGAAAATGGCTGGAGTCGCGATGTGCTGGCTTTACAGATCGAGAGCAACCTCTACCGTCGCCAGGGGAATGCGGTGACAAATTTCGATCGCACGTTGCCGCAACCGCAGTCCGATCTCGCCCAGCAGTTGATTAAAGATCCCTATCATTTGGAATTCTTAACGCTGGGGAAAGAGGCCCAGGAACGGGATCTCGAAGCAGCACTCATTACCCATATCCGCGATTTTTTGTTGGAACTGGGGGTTGGATTCGCCTTTGTGGGGAGCCAGTACCGCCTAGAGGTCGCTGGGGAAGAGTTTTTTGTCGATTTGCTGTTCTATCACCTCAAACTCCGGTGTTATGTGGCGATCGAACTCAAGATGACGGCATTCAAACCCGAGTACTCTGGCAAGATGAATTTCTATGTGGCGGCGATCGATGATTTGCTACGGCACCCCAGCGACAATCCGACGATCGGCATCATCCTATGTCGAGATAAAAATAAGACGATCGCCGAATATGCCCTTAGAAATGTCAATTCACCCATCGCAATTTCCACCCATCGCTTACCGAAACAATTGGAAGACCAACTCCCCACGATCGAGCAATTAGAAATGGAGATTAACACGGTCCTTTCCGATCTGGTCGAGCAAGTCGAGCAAGTCGAGCAAGCAGAGCGCCCATAACGGTGCAGTCGATAGCCCATACCTGGGCCACTGAGCAAGGAGCTCGATCGGACATTTCAGCCATCACTTTATGGCTCCCTGTTGATTGCGGCTAAAAATAGGGAAACATGGCAGTACATCCCATAGATTTCTTCAGCCAGTTACTGAGCATATCCTATGACCTTCCGCTTCCGATCCCAATCGCTGTGGCTATCTGCCTGCTTCGGTCTGCTGGGCGTCAGCACCACACTCCTGCCGACGCCTGCGTTCGCTTCCACTTCCTTGCCCAGCAATGCGCTCACGGTAGGTTCGACGGAAATGTCTGGATTAGCTCAGGGCCGCGATCGCTACCGTGCGGGCCAATTTTCTGAAGCTATTCTGGCCTGGAAAGCCGCTGCACAACAATATCAAACCGCTGGCGATCGCCTCAACCAAGCCCTAGCCTTAAGCTATGTCTCCCTGGGCTATCAAGAACTCAGCCAATGGAAAGAAGCAGACATTGCCATCCAAGAAAGCTTAAACCTCCTCAAAGCAGCCACTCCCGCCGCCGATGCCATTCTTTGGGCCCAAAGTCTGAATACCCAAGCCAAGTTGCTCCTGTCCACAGGCAAAGCCCAGGCAGCCTTAGACACTTGGCAACAATCCCAGAAGTACTATGAACAGGCGGGCGATCGGGTGGGAAGTATTGGGAGTCAGATTAACCAAGCCCAAGCCCTGCAAACGTTGGGCTTTTATCGCCGGTCTAGACAGCAATTGGAAGCCCTGAATCAGATGCTCAAGGCCATGCCCGACTCAGACATTAAGGTGAGTGGGCTACGATCGTTGGGATCGGCGCTGCACATGATTGGGGCCAATGCAGACAGCCAAAAGGTATTGGAACAGGCATTAGAGATTGCCCGAAAACTGAATCTCACAACAGAGGTCAGCGATTTACTGCAAAACTTGGGGCGGGCAACCGCTGATCTCGGCAATCCAGATGAAGCCCTCCTCTACTTTGAAGAAGCTGACAAAGTGGCGACCGCCCCCCTCGATCGACTCCAGTCCCGCCTCCAACGGTTTAAGCTGTTTGCAGACTACGGCTTGACCGATGAAGCTGCTCCCCTGGCTCCCCAAATTTTGGAACAAATCCAGCAACTGCCCGCCAGCCGCACCTCCCTCTACACCGCCATTAACTTTGCGGCTATGCTGAACCGCTTTGAGAATCCAGCTCAGGCGGTTTCTATCCCGGCCATTAGCCAACTTCTGGAAAAAACCGTGCGATCGGCCCAGCAGCTTCAAGACTCGCAAGCCGAAGCCCATGCCCTGAACCAGTGGAGCCAATGGTATCAACGGACAAAACAGTGGAACGAAGCCAAAACCCTGAGCCAACGCTCCCTGCAACTCGCCCGTCAAATTCAAGCAGACGATATTATTGCCCAATCCACCTGGCAATTGGGTAAATTGCATCGGATTCAAGGCGATCGATTGGAGGCGATCGCCCACTACACCGAAGCGGTTAAAGCCTTGCAGGCCATGCGCGGCGATTTGGTGGCGGTGAATCCGGACATGCAGTTTTCCTTCCGAGAAAGTGTGGAACCCGTTTACCGAGAATTGGTCGCCCTCTTATTGGATGGACAACCCAGTCAAGCCAATTTAGTCCAAGCTCGCGATTTGATTGAATCCCTTCAGGTGGCAGAGCTCGACAACTTCTTCCGAGAAGCTTGTTTAGACAAAACCCAGCAAATCGATCAAATCGATCCCACGGCTACAGTGGTCTATCCGATCATCCTGCCCGATCGCTTGGCCATCATTCATTCCACCGCAGGACAGCCCCTCCGTTACTATTCCACTCCCAAGCCTCAAGCAGACGTTGAACAAACGCTAACGGAAATGCTGGCTGCCCTGAGTCCAGTCTCTAACATCAAGGATCGAAATCGCCTTTCTAAGCAACTCTATGATTGGCTAATTCGTCCAGCGGAAGAAGCCCAAGCCCTGAAAAATACCAAGACGTTGGTGTTTGTCTTAGATGGTCGATTACGGAACATTCCCATGGCCGCCCTCTACGATGGCAAACAATACCTGGTTGAAAAGTATGCCGTTACCCTGTCACCGGGGCTGCAATTGATGGCGTCCCAATCACTGAACTCTAACCAAATTGATGCCATTGTAGGGGGTATTAGCGAAGCGCGATCGGGCTATGCGGCTCTACCCGGTGTGGAAGCAGAAGTGAAGAAAATTTCCAAAACCGTACCCGCTGCAACGCTATTTAACCAAGAGTTCACAGGCTCCGCCCTAGCCCAAGAGGTTAACAATAGCCAAGCCAATGTCGTGCACCTAGCCACCCATGGACAATTCAGCTCGCGGATGGAAGATACGTTCCTGTTGACCTGGGATGGTCAGGTTAACGTGAAAGAACTCTCAGAATTGCTGAAAAAACGCCAAGGGGATACGACGAAACCGATCGAACTGTTGGTACTCAGTGCTTGTGATACAGCGACGGGAGACGATCGTGCCGTACTTGGGCTCGCAGGCTTAGCCGTCAAATCGGGTGCGCGATCGACGATCGCGTCCCTCTGGCCGGTCAAAGACAACGCCGCCTCTCAACTGATGACTAGCTTTTATCAGCAACTCCGCCAACCGGGGATCTCAAAAGCAGAAGCTTTGCGACAAGCCCAAATCGAACTGATTCAGAAAACAGACTTTCGAGATCCCTTCTTCTGGTCAGCCTTTGTTCTCGTTGGAAATTGGCAATAAAGATCCCCAAAAGCAACTTAGAGATCCCAAAAACTAAGAAATTTGCGTTGCCGCTGCAAAATTCCGTGAAGTCTCGGCAGACGAAACGCAGGGAACTTGCCTAGGATGCAGTTAGGCCCCAATTTGACGATTCTAGAATCTACCTCAAATTTTCACCAAGTTAGGTGTAAAGACCATGAAACATCCTACTTTCGCCGGTACGCTCAGTATTTTTGCTGTGATCACTAGCTGCCTCCTCCCTTCCAGTGCTCACGCGCTGACCTTCACACCACCGGCCAACAACACCGCACCTCGACAGTCTACTGGGGGAGCCTCGCGCGGAGCATTTAAATTTGTGCCACCGAGCAACAATAGTGCACCTCGACAGTCTACTGGGGGAGCTTCCCGTGGGCAATTCTTTAGCGGCAATGGTGCACCCAAAGTTGCCACTGGAGGAGCGTCTCGTGGCCAGTTCTTCAGTGGTAAGGGCGCTCCCAGAATGGCCACGGGGGGAGCCTCGCGCGGTCAGTTCTTCAGCGGCAATGGTGCACCCAAAGTTGCCACGGGTGGGGCTTCTCGCGGCCAATTTTTCAGCGGTAATGGTACCCCCAAGGTGACCACAGGGGGGGCCTCCCGGGGTGAGTTCTTCAGTGGCAACGGTGCACCCACTTCAGCCGCCGGGGGAGCCTCTCGCGTAGGAACGTACTATCTCAATCCTTCGATGGTGAGTGCTGATGGCCCTGCCGCTATCAAAGCCCTCCTGCCCCAAAGCTACTTCGGAACAACGATTTCTGAGCGACCCACCATTCTCGTGTATGTGCCAGCCTCGTCTGCCCAAGAGGCGGTTTTTAGCCTTAAGGACGAAGCCGGCAACACTCAATATCAGATGACCTTACCCGTCTCAGGCCAAGCTGGAATCATGGCGGTTACGCTGCCTGCTGATGCACCCGCTTTGGAAGTATCCAAGAATTACCAGTGGTTCCTAGCCCTGAATGTGGATGGTCAACTTAGCCCCAGTACTCCCTACGTGGATGGTTGGGTGCAACGGATTCAACCAAGCGCTGAACTGGCTACGTTGTTGCAGCAGACGGATGGATTAAAACGGGCTGAAGCGTTGGGTAAGGCGGGAGTCTGGTATGACTGCGTTGCGACCTTGTCAGCCGTACGATCGGCACAACCCAATAGCGAAACCTTCAACAAACAATGGACTGATCTGCTGTCCTCTGTAGGTCTCAAAGACATTGAGAAAGCCCCCATGCTGGCATTGGCCTATTGATGCCATCCATAATGCCATCCACATAGTGAATTTTGGGATAGTGGATTTTGCAAGTGGAGGCTACCCCGTTGGGGTTTGATTCTAATGGGTGTATCCCCTCCCAAATTTAGGGTAACAATCTACGAGCTGAACGCAGAAAGCATCCCTAAAAAATGTGTTGTGATGTAGTTGCCTCCCGTTGGTTGTCGCGTAGGGTTTTCAGATTTGTCTGAGGGCTATGTCTGAGGGCTATGTCTGAGAGCGATTCGCGAAACCAATTGAGCAATTTATCACAGCACATTTTGCTAAATCTACTGTAGCTCTATAGTTCATTCCAGTTTTGATTTTTATGAAACTTGCCGTATCTATGTGGCATAGGTTTAGACAGTTAGTTAAAGACACTCGTAGTGTTTGTATTATTACTCCAACAGTGACCCTAGCTGTAATCTCTGGTCAGTTAGTGGGACTGTTCAACTTATCCGAATGGAAGACGCGAGATGAGTTCTTTCGATTACGATCGCAGGATACCTTAGCAGATTCCGTGGTGGTGGTCACCATTGACGAAGAGGATATTCGCTCCGTCAAAAAGTGGCCGATTCCAGACTGGGCCTTGGCTGACCTCATTACAAAAATTCGGGATCAGAAACCTCGGGCCATTGGGCTCGATCTTTACCGAGATTTGCCGGAAGGCAGTGGCCATGACAAATTGGTCAAAGTGTTTCAAACAACGCCAAGCTTGATCGGGGTGGAGAAAGTAACCGGCGATCGAGTTCCCCCATCCCCAGAGTTAAAGAAGCTCAATCAAGTGGGGCTAGCGGATTTAGTCCTAGATGGCGATCGGCAAGTGCGTCGAGCCTTGCTGACGGTGGAAGATGCCAAGGATAAAGGCGCGATCAAGGCAAGTTTGGGAACCTATGTAGCCTTAAAGTATTTAGAAGCAGACAACATTGCCTTAGAAAGTGTAGATCCCAAGCAGCAAAAATTTAAGCTGGGCAAAGCCACCTACGTCCCATTGAAAAACCAGGAAGCGGGATACACCGAAGGGGATTTAGGGGGGTATCAGATTCTGCTGAATTGGCATGGCTCAGAGACGGCCTTCCGCACCGTGACGATGCGAGATGTAATAGCAGGGCGTATTCCAGCGGATTTAATGCGCGATCGCATGGTCTTTATTGGTTCGACAGCAACCAGCACCAATGACTTTTTTGGAACCCCCTTTAGTAATTCCTGGTTGTACGCCCAAAAGCCAACCCCCGGTGTGGTCATTCATGCCAATATTGCCTATCAATTAGTGCGAGGAGCCAAGCACGGTGGCACCACCCTGACAGGATTTTCTGGAGAGCAACTAGCGGGCTGGATTTTCCTGTGGTCGCTACTCGGCTCAGCAGGCTGTTGGACGCTGGCTAGCACTCAAACTCGCCGTAGAATCGTAGGGGGCCGAATTTTCTGGGCAACCTTGGGCGCAACTGGCGTGGTTTTAGTGGGAGCCTATGGTGCTTTTCTAGGAGGATGGCTGGTTCCTATTTCGCCGACGTTAGCAGCGCTGATTACCAGTGTCATTGCAACAACGAATGCCTATAAACAGCAAAAGCTAGAAGATACCAATCAACAACTGGAGATCGCGAACAGCCAACTGGTTGATTACTCCAAAAATCTGGAGGTCAAGGTTGAAGAGCGCACCCGCGAACTCCATGCCGCCAAGCTCGCAGCGGACTCTGCAAACCAAGCCAAAAGTGAATTTTTGGCCAATATGAGCCATGAGTTGCGAACCCCATTAAATGGCATTTTGGGGTATGCGCAAGTTCTAGAACGATCCGCCCATCTCAGTACCAAGGATTTAGACGGGGTACAAATTATTCATCAATGTGGTTCTCACCTGTTGATGTTGATTAATGACATTTTAGATCTCTCCAAAATTGAAGCGCGTAAGTTAGAACTGTTTCCTTCCAGCGTACATCTCACCAGTTTCCTCCATACGGTCACGGAAATTTGCAGCATTCGCGCCGATCAAAAAGGAATTGGCTTTTATGTCGAGATGAGCGATCGATTGCCCACGGGGATTCAAGTCGATGAAAAACGATTGCGGCAATTACTCATCAACTTGTTAGGTAATGCGATTAAATTTACCGATCAAGGAGGCGTTACCTTTAAAGCCTATCCGCTCACCGAGGGGTTTGATAATGCATCAACGGTGACTCTGCGCTTCCAAGTGCAAGACACGGGAATTGGAATGACTCCCGAGCAGTTGGAAAAAATCTTTTTACCCTTTGAGCAAGTGGGTGAAGGCGGTAAGCGCCCCGATGGCACGGGGTTGGGCTTGGCGATTAGTCAACGGATTGCGGCCTTAATGGACAGCCAAATTCAGGTACAGAGTCAGTTAGGAGAAGGCAGTCAGTTTTGGTTGGATCTGGAACTCCCGATCGCCCGAGACTGGGATGTGGCCCAGCAACCTGTGGGTTATCACAATGTGACTGGCATCCAAGGGGATGCCCCCTGTGTGCTAGTGATTGATGATGATGAAACCCATTGTTCCATGCTAACGGCCTTCCTCCAGAGCATTGGATTCCGGACATTGACGGCCTTAGACGGAAAACAAGGGCTTCAGATGGCAACTGAACATGGGCCAGATGTCATTGTGGCCGATCTTACGATGCCCATGATGGATGGATTTGAACTCATCGTCCATTTACAAAAGAATGCTATAACGAGTGCCATTCCGATCGTGGTCTCTAGCGCCAGTGTATTTGATACCGATCGGCAAAGGAGTTTGGAAGTTGGAGCCAAAACCTTCTTACCCAAACCCGTGCAAATGGAAGACCTCCTCAATACCCTGCAAACTTTAATGGATTTGAACTGGGTCTATACAGCCGATGAGGCAGCATCAAGTACGGGCAAGGCCATAGATGGAAACCCAAGTTCCAATGAAGGAGAAGCCCTGATCCCTGCGAAGGAGGTGCTGGAGCAGCTTTATCATCTTGCCATGATGGGAGATATTGCAGGAATTGAGGGCATTCTAAGAGAAATCTCTGAGCAGGATCGACGGTTTATTCCCTTTGCCTCTGAACTAGGCAAGTTCGCTGCTAATTTCCAAACAGGCAGAATTCGGCAGTTACTTAAAGTGCATTTAGAAATAGGAGTTCCTCAGTGATTACGGCGACCGTGACTCAAACGATTTGTATCCTATTGGTGGATGATAATCCAACCAACTTAAAAGTGCTGTCAGAGGCAATTCAAGGGAATAGCTGGAAGGCGTTAATGGCCACCGATGGGGAGTCGGCGATCGAACAAGCGGAATATGCCCATCCCGATCTGATTCTGTTGGACGTGATGATGCCTGGGATTGATGGCTTTGAAACCTGCCGCAGACTCAAAATCAATCCCCTAACACAGGATATTCCGATCATTTTTATGACGGCACTGTCCGAAACGATGGATAAAGTCCGGGGACTCGAATTGGGGGCAGTGGACTACATCACGAAACCCTTCCAGCAGGAAGAAGTCATTGCTCGCCTCAAGCTCCATCTGCAAATTTCCCAACTGACCCATACGTTGGAACAACGGGTACAGGAACGGACTGCCGAACTCTCCCAGTCCCTCGCCCAGTTGCAACAGGCTCAAGTGCAATTGGTACAAAGTGAAAAAATGTCCATGCTGGGACAACTGGTGGCTGGGATTGGCCATGAGATTAACAACCCGATCGGGTTTATTCGGGGCAACATTACGCCCATGCAGGACTACATTCAAGATTTATTTGATTTGATCCATCTCTATCAGGAGAAGTTTCCCGATCCTGGCACGGAAATTCTCGATCTAGCGGAGATGATTGATATTGATTATCTGGCGGAAGATTTACCCAAGATTATGCGATCGATGGAGCAGGGGGTCGATCGGCTTCAAGAGATTAGTCTATCGCTGAGAACCTTTGCCCGAGCAGATATCGCGTCTAAGATAGAATTTTCTTTGCATGAGGGAATCGATAGCACCATCATGCTGCTGAGACATCGCCTCAAGGCCAATGAGAAACGGCCTGAAATAGTGATTGTTAAGCAGTTTGAGCCAGTTCCGCCGATTAGTTGCCATCCTGGTCAGCTCAACCAGGTCTTTATGAATATTATTGCCAATGCGATCGATGCCTTTGATGATCTGAATCAAAATCGTTCCTATAAAGAAATTGAAGCCTGCCCCAACGTCATCACCATTACGATTACCTTAGATGAGTCTAAGAAAAATGCGGTTGTGCGGATTCAAGACAATGGGATGGGAATTCCGGCGGAATTGCAGAACCAAATTTTTGAGGCATCCTTTACAACGAAAGCAGTCGGTAAAGGGACTGGCTTAGGGTTGGCGATCAGTCACCAAATCATTGTAGACAAGCATCATGGCCAGTTACATTGCGTGACTAAACCGAATGTAGGAACTGAGTTTATTATTACCTTACCCGTTGTTTAGTTAATTTTTTAGCTAATGGTTTTTCAGATAAATTTAGCGATAGTTTAGATGATGATTTAAATGATGTTTTTATCAACTATTTAACCGACCGTTTAACTGACCGTTTAACTGACTGTTCAACTAGGGTTGGAGCAGATTGACGCAGATTGCGATTGGTACGGAAGCACTGGCTATAGCAACACTTAACTTTAGATGAATCACTATGACCGGAGAAAATATTTCATGCTAGGGATGTCCTGAATTGGAGGAAGCGACTGGGGAATATTAAGCGGGGCTATTCACCCCTGGCTTGCCGCCTTAGAAGCAGCAAAGCTTTGACCGCCTTGGCCCATGGCTTGGCTCCTATAACCTTGGCCCTTTGCCCTACGGTTGTTGCTCCCCACCGTCATTCCCATGAAGACTTCTGCGCTCCCAGCCTCGGTTCCCACACCGAGTCGTCCCCTCACCCGTTTGTATGTGTTGTCGCTAACGGCCATTGCGACTCTGGCGATCGTTGGACAAGTCCTAGTTCAGAAACAGTTAGATCGACAATCAACGGATCTCAAAATTATTCAAACTGCGCAAAATCGGCAGACCCTGTGTCAACAACTGCTGAAGAATGCCATTGCCATTCCTCTGCTGCGGGATCCCGATCGACGCCAAGAACGCCTCACGGAACTCCAGCAAGTTCTGACCCAATGGCAAACGAGTAAAGATGCACTCCGGCAGGATTTGCAGTCTATGGTGTCGCCAGCGGACTTTGCAGAGGTGGATGCCATGCTCAAGAAGCTGGATCCCAGCTCCCAAGCCATGGTGGAAGCCGCGCAAATGATCTTGTCCACCTTTCAAGCTCGCCCCAACACGGTTCCATCGGCCCCCCGAGATCGTCGGCTAGCCCCGAATCGCTTGTCGCCCTCTGGGACTCTGGCAAATCCGGAGGAGTTGGTTGCAGGCCCCCGTTTGCTGCAAGCAGAACAGGAATTCACCCGGATCAATAGCGAGATTATTCGTTGGTATAGTCACAAGGCGAAGGATGGTGTCACCCACCTCAAAATTTTGGAATTTGGCTTGTTGGGAGTGACACTGGTTGTGCTGGTGTTGGAAGGGATTTTGATTTTTCGGCCTGCGGTGCGCAAGCTGGAAGAGACAATGACCGCCCTCCGGCAAGCGCTCCGACAAGTGACTCAAGAACAGGAAAAATCGGAAAAGTTATTGCTCAATATTCTGCCGGAGCCGATCGCCGATCGCTTAAAACGCGAACCCCAAGCCATCGCCGATGGATTTGCAGAAGCTACGGTGTTATTTGCCGATATTGTGGGCTTTACGGAGTTGTCCAGTCGATTGTCCCCCCAGGATTTGGTCGCACAGTTGAATGAAATTTTTTCCCAGTTCGATCGACTAGCGGAACAGTACGGACTGGAAAAGATTAAAACGATCGGGGATGCCTATATGGTTGTGGGCGGATTGCCGGAGCCCCGGAGTGATCATGCCGTGGCAATTGCAGAAATGGCGATCGCCATGCAGACTGCATTAGCAACCATCAATCGGAACCGAGGGGAATCCCTGAGTATCCGTGTGGGAATTAACAGCGGCCCCGTTGTGGCGGGCGTGATTGGCTTGAAGAAGTTTATCTATGATCTCTGGGGCGATACGGTAAATGTGGCCAGCCGGATGGAATCCCATGGCCAGCCGGGAAGTATTCATGTTAGCGATGCTACATACCAACAACTTAAACATCTCTACGAATTTGAGGAGCGCGGAGTTATCCCCATCAAAGGAAAGGGAGAAATGCGCACCTACTGGCTGAAAGGCAAACTACAAATGATGGTTAACAGCGTTAAATCATGATGAAATCTCGATGAAAGACTAATGGGATAATGTGCCAAGGAGAAAATTGCAACGGTAGCAACCAATCTATATTCATTAGAAATAACAACCCTAAATAAGGAAGGGAAATGTACAGTCAGTCATCCCAGTATTCATTCTCTATGCTGCACAAATTCCATAGTGCGGCAGTAAATCATGGATGACAAATAAGCGATGAGCTTGTAACGCATCATGGAATAGTTTCCAATTGCTGGTGAGAAATGTGGGTGAATAGGAAAAAACATCATTTTCACTATCGGACTCACGCACAGTTCCCACAGCTTGAAACTTCCAGGAACCCTGACCTTTTGCTACGTATTGCACATTGGCTGCTCCAAAACTAAATTTCCCTGCTTGGATCGCAGCTACCCATTTTTGATGACGGGTCATCCCATTATCATCTCGGATGTTCTGAATCATCTCTTGAATTAACTGGCGATCGGCTTGAGGTAATCCTGAAACCTCTGCATCGGGGTTGCCTAAGCAATAGCGTTGCATGACTCGACACATGGCATCAGCGGCTTCTAGGTAATCCCGGGGGTTATTTCGAGTAATTCGTTCGCCGCGTCCATTGGTGTACCCCCATTGTAAAAAGGGTTTATCAGGGTTACTGAGTACTGCCCCATGCCCCAAGGGCAAGGCTTCACTAATGAAGTAATTGGCTAGACGATCGAGCAAGCGGCGATCGGGCTTTCCATCAGAGCCTGTAATGTCTTTTGCTTCATTTACGCGATGGTTCACCCCTGCAAACCCTTGGTGAGCCCAGGTATCAGCATAGACATGCAGGGTGATGCCTAAACGGTGCAACCCATAGGCATGATCCCGTTCTCGAATGCATTCCCGCACCATATCCTGGGCAACGGCGCTGTTGGGACGACAAATCAGTTTGTCAATAAAGTGATCCGAGGGATCTTGTCCTGCGGGTAGTCCACCGTTACCGGGTAAAAAGTGGAAGGGAATCCAAACGAAATGGTTGGCTAACTCCTGAAAATTCCGGTAATCCAGCATTTTGTGGGCCGAGCTAATCCGGCTGAACAAGGCTCCGCTATCAAATCGAAGGACTCCGGAGTTGGTTGCATCATCTACGTACTGAGCACTATGGGCAATGATGTTGGCCGATCGATCGTCGAAGCCAGCTAAGCGTGCTAGGACGTAAGTTACGCCATGGTGGAAATCGATTTGCATAATCAGAACGGTATAGAGCGAGCAGTAATCTAACTCTATTGTGCTGATCACCCAGCCATTTCCAGAGAAATTTTTCAAAATTTAATTAATCACAGGATTCAGACCTTCATCGACGACCCAATCGAGAGATTTCCCAATGGATTGAATTGATCAGAATTGACCGTTGGGAAGGGGGCTAGAGTCGTACTAACGTTTAAACCCTTTGGCTGGAGAGGCTTTTGTCTTCTTGGCCTGTGCTTTACTGACGGCGATGAACGCTTCTTGAAATAATTCATGGAGGTGTAGTGGAACACTGGCAGTGTCGGGTAACTCCGGCTCCAAAGGTTTGCCCATTGCGTAGAGTTGGTCGTTAAGTCGGGCAAGGGTGAAATCGGGTTGTTCCAAGGTCTGTTGAACAAGCGTTTCCACCGCTACAGGATACAACGCAGCGAGATGCTGAAAGACAAACACTGGAACAGCCGGATCATTCAGCAGTTTTCGGAAAGCTTGCACTGCTTGTTCGATCGAATACCCCTTTCCCGACTGCAAATACTGTTCTAAGGACGCATAGGATGTTAGGAAGCATTGTCCCCACCGGGGATGGGTCAGCATGGTGACGGCCTCAGCCTGCTGGAGGGTGGGGGGTAACTCCATGGGGGGAATCACCATTTTGCTAGCTTTGGCGCTGTTCAACTGTCTATTTTCTGTTTCCGTTAAAGTATCTTCTGCATCTGCAATAGCATTCTCTAAAATTTCTTCTGCGTTGACTTGAGCATTCTGAAGTTGTTGGTCAGAGAGGGTATCCTGAAAAGCTTTGAGGCGTTGATTAAGTTGCCGTCCCGGTAGGGTCACAATGGATGACCCGAAGAACGCTTGACTGGCATGGTATTGTTTCTCAACCGATCGCCAGGATTCCTCTAATAAATCCGGGGCATCGCTGTAGAGATAGCGGCGATAACATTGCCGAAAATTCCCGATCGCAACGGCTAGTTTAGGTTTCCCCAACCGACCAAGCAACACAGGCTGGGTTAAGGCCATCCAGCGATCGCCTTGAAACGGCGCAATCTGCACTAAGCAAATTTCCTGCGGCTGTAAACGAGCTTGAATTTCCGATGCAACGTGTCCTAAATGAACACGATACGAACGCTGGGTTAGCCAGTTTTGAAGCTGATAGTACCCCTCTCCTAGAACTTCGGTAATTTCAAACAAGCTGACGATCGCCTGTGTCCAACTGCGGATGAGCTGTTGTTCAGCCGGAGAGAGGGCTGGATGGTGCTGAATGAAAGTTTCGATCGGGGGTTTGCCTAAAGTTTGATCTTCTACCATAAATCGAGTGAGCAAAAGTTCTCGATTGGGCCAATTGCCTGGATTCGGCTGCTTCAATTGCCGAGCGCTGTACTGTTCAAGGGCGATCGCGCCTTCGCCCTCAGCATCATAAATGAAGTCAATGATTTCTTGTTTCAGTTGTACTGCGCGATCGATGGAAAGAGTCGAGGTTTCGGTTAACGATGGTTGAGTCAAAATCATAGGTCAGTTTATTTCCAGCGAGAGGGACGATTTGATTAACGGATTGAGATCAAACTGAGATCAAGCTGAGATCAAGCTCAGTCAAATAATGGGAATTCAGTAATTTGCATTCAGTGATTAGAAAAATGCAGTTAAATAAAATTTAGAAAGATACTAGCTCAATTCAACGTTTAAAGTCATGAAAGACGGAAAAATTAAATGAATTTTGATCACTAGCTATTATTTTCGAAATCGTTAACATTATGCTTATGATCATCGAGATAAACCTTAAAGGCGATCAAAATAATTCAGAAAAGGCGATCAAAAGAATTCAAATCAATTCGTTTTTAAATGTCTTCCAAGAATTTTCTGAATCATAGGCTCAATCTCTAAATCTTGCAAGTCTTGATCTGTTGGTGCTATAAGCTCAAAGCCTTGTTATATCAGAGGTGTAACACTTTAGAGAGAGCAGAGAAAAAGGAACTTTCCTTCAATAGAGTGACAAGCTGAAGTCCAAGCTGCAAAGACCTTCGGACTATAGGTTGATTCAGAATACACGATCGACAAGATACATTACAGACATCGACGCAGACACCTGTTGAAAGACACGGCTGAATAACACGGCTGAATAGCGCGGCTGAATAATGCGGCTGAATGTCTCGTCAGAAACCATACCAGGGAGACCCTATGAAACTATTTTCAGTTCTAAAAAAAGCTTTTCGTTCTGTTCAACTTTCTCTAGCAACTTTGGCTTGCATGAGTATCCTAAGTTTTGGGGCAACGGCTCCAGCCTTCGCAGCTCCCGTGTCAGTAACGCAACCAGGTTCGATCGCGGCCATCGGCATCGGTCGTCAAGCGGAAGGAACGATCGAGCAAGCGGCTGGTAAAGCAGAAAGTGTTAAGGATAGCGTCGCCGCCAAGGCCAAAGGTGTGGCTAAGCAGGTGGAAGGCCGTGCGAAGTATGACATCGGTCGGGTAGAAGATGCGGCTCAGCGCACAGGTGACAAAACCGACGCACTGACTAAGCAAGCTAAGGGGAAAGCTGAACAGGATATTGGCAAGGCCCAGGATGCTGTTACCGACGCCACCAATAACGCGATCGATGCGGTAAAAGGCCTGTTTAGTAAATAGAACGATTTTGCAATCGTATTTTGAATCATCAATTGATTGCTGAAGGCTCACTAGTTATCCTTGCGCCATTGTTTAATGCTTGTTTTAACTGTGGGTAATACACTGACTGAACCGCTATAACTCAGAATTTCTTAGGAGGAAATACCATGTCTTTTCGTTCTTTGTTTGCCATGTTTTCCATGTTCGTTTGTTCCGCGATGCTGTTTTTAGGCTTGACGATGAGTCCTACGTTGGCAGCTCCGGCTAGCAATCCCACGGAAGGTACTGCACAAATGCCTGAATCCATGGCTGCGGCTGAAGATGTGGCTTCTAAATCGGCCCCTATGAATTTAGAGGAAATTGAAGCTCGCAATAAGGGTGGACTCAACGAAGTTCAGGGTTCTGCTGACGCAGATAAAATGTATCGTAGCGATACCTCTAAGCCCGGACCTGCCATTGCTCGCAAGCTAGAAAAAGCGATCGATAAAGTTACGAAATAGCCGTAGAAGTTAGTACGTTACGTAGTTAGTACATGACTTCAGTCTGTTACTTCGGTGAAAGGTGAAGATTTGACAAGAGTGACTGATCCCAGTGCATAGCAGCTTTTGTCAAATCAACTCACCGACTCGATTTATCCAATTTACAGTAGAACCTAGTGAGTCTTTTGTAGATTGAGATAAATTTTACAGACTTAACTTGTGCAGACTTAACTTGTGCAGATTTAATTTGCACTGAATTGCGGGAAAATCCAGCTCTAACCCAAGGATTTATGGGCTTTACCCGCTGACGCTAAAGCTTAATAGGAATAGAGGTAATTCCAATGGCTACTAAATCAACGCTTCGCGCAATTAACATTGGTCTAACCGATAGTGAGCGTGAAGGTGTCATTAACCTACTCAATGTTGCCCTTTCTGATGGCTATTTGCTTCTCATCAAGACTAAAAAATATCACTGGGATGTGGTTGGCCCCCAATTTTTAACGTTGCACCAGCTCTGGGAAGAACAGTATCAAATGCTTTCAGAAAGCATTGACGAATATGCTGAACGAGTGCGGATGCTGGGGGGATACCCAGTAGGAACTGCGGCAGGATTTCTGCAATATACCACGCTTACCGAAGATGCGGGAGATATTCTGAGTGCAACGGATATGGTGGCTCGACTGGTCGCCGACCACGAACAGATCATTCGCAATCTCCGATCTGCGGTTGATCAATGTTCCGATGACTTCCATGATGAAGGAACCACTGATTTCCTCACGGGCAAAATGGAAGCCCACGAAGCCATGGCTTGGATGTTGCGATCGTTCATTGAAGGGGAAGCCGTGAAGCCCAACGGTCAAATTCCGAGTGCCAATGCTGTTGCGATTCCGGCGGGCGTCTAATTTGACTGACCTATAGATTGAGAAGGAACCTTAACCATGACAATGACTGCAACGAATCAAAACTCTGCAACCCTGCCCCCCTCAACCCGCGATCGGATGATCTCTGCGGTGTTTGAAAACCAAACCAAGGTTCAAGAAGTTGTCCAACGATTGATCGATCGGGGCATTCCCGCAGAGGACATTTCCGTCATGGGGCGGAATTTTGAATCCACGACCCGAGTGGCTGGATTTATTACGAAGCGCGATGTGATTTTAGGGGGTTTGAAGCAAGGCGCAATTTTTGGTTCACTCTTTGGATCTGTCCTCAGTTTGCTGACGGGCGTTGGCGTTCTGTTTATTCCCTTTGTTGGCCCCGTGGTGGCCGCAGGGCCGATCGGTGCAGCACTGATTGGAGCAGCATCCGGTGCCTTGGCCGGGAGTGCAGGAGCAGGTCTGGCCTCGCTGTTGGTCACGCTGGGAATGCCGGAAGATAAGGCTGCTGTTTATCAAACCCTCGTGTCTGCGGGGGAATTTCTGGTGATGGCGGAGGTGCCGGAATCTCGCACAGGAGAATACCAACTGCTGATGGAAAGTGCAGGCGGCAAGGAAGTCCATACGATCGATCAAGTGTTACCCCGTCCCTGTCCTGGCCGCTGTGGCAGTCCTGACGACTTGACGCCGGACGTACGCTCCCACCTATCTCCGGACGCTCAAACCATGTTTATTGAGCAGTACAATGCGGCGATCGATGCGGGTAAAGAGTCTCCCTTGGCAGAACAAATGGCTTGGGAAACCATCCGTCAGAAGTTTGTCGAAAATGAAGAAGGTGTCTGGTCTAAGCCTGCGGCATAACAGGTCTAACGCCTAATTGATTGATCAATTCTACAGATCCGATTCCCCTTTGTCTCCCTTGTTAAGGGCAAAGGGGAATTCATTTAAATTTCTTGAGAGTCTCCCTTGTTCTTAGCGTAGCCTCTCCGAAGGAGATAGGGGAACTTAGAGCGATCGAGTAATCTCCCGATCGCCCTACCCGATCGCCCTAAGTGGCTTCTAATTGCCTTCTAGCATAATCTCCCTAGCCGCAACCCGCACGACGGTGGGTTCGCCCCGTTTGCGGACGGTTTGACTCCATTCGTGGGCGCTGATGAAGTTGATAACGTGCAAAATGCCGATCGCGGCTTCGACAGCATCGGCTTCACCGCTCAGTTGTAGCTTGATTTTCTTGGTATAGCGTGTCATTCGGTTTCCTCAAAAATGTGAAGTTAATGGACGAGGAAAACCAAAAAGCTAGCCGCCCCGTTTTCTGACATGGCGAAACAGGGCGGCTTGGGGTGCTAAAATGCAATCCAGGCAACCATGCTGGTGTGTTCAGCTTGGGGGCTTAGCGATCGTTCTGAGGCGGGAATCTCATTGCGATCGCGCTAGTTTTTTTGGCGTATTGGCAGCAGGAGTTGTATGTCCGATTGCTGCTTAACTATAGCAATGTAGCGGCGATCGTTACTCCCGTCAACCGTACAGGGGCATTAAATTTTGTAGCGCGATCGGAAGTTTCATAGGGTCTGAGGGGGTAGAAAGAGAGGGGTTATAGAATCAATCCCAGGGTTATTGGTTGGAGGTTGTGGTTCGGAATCGGGAGGCCCGATCGCACGATCGCGCTTGGGTTAGTGTTATTGAATTAGGAAAGTTAATGGAGTCAGGTCATGGGGAAAGTTGGCTGGGTGAATGTGGGGTTGGTGGGGTTATTGATGGTTGCGCAGATTGGGATGATGGAAGGAGCGATCGCGCAGCAGAATACAAACGTGGAGAAAGGTCGATCGGGCAATAACTACTTGTCGATCGATAGCAAGATTGATGAAAAAAGCGACAAAACAGATAACGGAAAAAGATTTAATATTCACACATTTGAAGCGAAAGCTGGGCAGAAAATAACGATCGAAGTAACGAGTCCAGATTTTGCTCCTAGTGTAGTTGTGATGAATTCGGAGAAACAGGAAGTTGCTTCTGATTGGGGATATCGTAATTTTAAGCTGCCAGTCTTTTTAGAGATTCCGCGTGATGGATTGTACATTGTTGTCATTGTGGTTAAACCAGGTAGTCCTTTGGGCAATTACCAACTGATTAGCCGCTCGTCCACACAGACTGACTTTGAATTAGCCGAAGCAGAACAATTAAATCAGCAAGTGCTTCAGCTTCGCAGCGAGGGAAAATATCAGACAGGCGTTCCATTGGCAGAAAAAGCATTACAAATTCGACAGCGGATTCTGGGTGATCGCCATCCCGCTGTTGCCACCAGCCTCAATAATCTGGCCGGACTGTACCAGAGTCAAGGGCGTTACGACAAAGCCGAACCCTTGTATCTTCAAGCCTTGGAACTGCTCAAATCGCTCTTGGGCGATCGCCATCCCGCTGTCGCCACCAGCCTCAATAATCTGGCCGCACTGTACAGGAATCAAGGACGATACGACAAAGCCGAACCCTTGTATCTGCAAGCCTTTGAACTGCGTAAATCGCTCTTGGGTGAACACCATCCCGATGTCGCCTCCAGCCTCAACAAT
The DNA here is from genome assembly GCF_014697025.1 of Alkalinema sp. FACHB-956. NCBI lineage: Bacteria > Bacillati > Cyanobacteriota > Cyanophyceae > Leptolyngbyales > Leptolyngbyaceae > Alkalinema > Alkalinema sp. FACHB-956. Next base: position 166,415 of record NZ_JACJRC010000011.1, read on the forward strand.
CTGGCCGGACTGTACGATCGTCAAGGGCGTTACGACAAAGCCGAACCCTTGTATATTCAAGCCTTGGAACTGTTCAAATCGCTCTTGGGTGAACGCCATCCCGCTGTCGCCACCAGCCTCAATAATCTGGCCGCACTGTACGACAGTCAAGGACGTTACGACAAAGCCGAACCCTTGTATATTCAAGCCTTGGAACTGAGCAAATCACTCTTGGGTGACCGCCATCCCGATGTCGCCAACAGCCTCAATAATCTGGCCGCACTGTACAAGAGTCAAGGGCGTTACGACAAAGCCGAACCCTTGTATGTTCAAGCCTTGGAACTGTTCAAATCGCTCTTGGGTGAACGCCATCCCTCTGTCGCCACCAGCCTCAATAATCTGGCCGCACTGTACCAGAGTCAAGGGCGATACGACAAAGCCGAACCCTTGTTTATTCAAGCCTTGGAACTGCGCAAATCGCTCTTGGGTGAACGCCATCCCTCTGTCGCCACCAGCCTCAATAATCTGGCCGCACTGTACCAGAGTCAAGGGCGATACGACAAAGCAGAACCCTTGTTTATTCAAGCCTTGGAACTGCGCAAATCGCTCCTGGGCGATCGCCATCCTGATGTCGCCTCCAGCCTCAATAATCTGGCCACACTGTACCAGAGTCAAGGCCGTTACGATAACGCAATCGCCCTCCTAAACCAAGGACTGACCATCGAAGAAACCAACCTCTCCACCCACCTCGCCTTCGGGGCCGAAGACCAAAAACAGGACTACATTGCTCAATTAAGCGGCACAACGGATGGGGCAATTTCTCTGCACCTGCAAGCCCAACCCACCAACCCCCAAGCCGCCCAACTCGCCCTCACCACCCTCTTCCGTCGCAAAGGCCGCATCCTCGATGCTACCAGCCTCAGCCTCGCCAGCCTGCGCCAAAACCTCACCCCCGAAAACCAAACCCTCCTCAACCAACTCGCCGATCGTACCAGCCAACTCGCCGCCCTGCCCTACAGCCCCCTCCTCCGCACCGACCCCACCACCTACCGCCAACAACTCCAAACCCTGACCCAGCAAGTCTCCGACCTGCAAGCCGACCTCGCCCGTCGCAGCGCCACCTACCGCCAACAAACCCAACCCATCACCCTCGACGCCATCCAACAACAAATCCCCCCCAACACCACCCTGCTCGAAATCACCCGCTATAAACCCTTCAACCCCAAAGCCAAAGAGTCCGAACAAGTGGGCAAACCCCGCTATGCCGCCTACCTACTGACCCGCGACGGCACCCTTACCGCGATCGACCTGGGTGAAGCCGCCCCGATCGACCAACTCACCGCCGAATTTCGCGACGCCCTGCAACGCCCCACCACCAACCCCACCGAGATCGCCCGCCAACTCGATGCCGCCCTAATGCAACCCATCCGCGCCAAACTCAACCCCACCCACAAAACCCTACTCATCTCCCCCGACAGCCACCTCAACCTCATCCCCTTCGCCGCCCTCGTCGATGAAAATAACCGCTACCTCGTCGAAACCCTGAATATCTCCTACCTCACCTCCGGGCGCGACCTCCTCCGCCTGCCCTCCCCCAACACCAAACCCGACAGCAAACCCTCAGCCCCCCTCCTCCTCGCCAACCCCGACTACACGATCGCCTCAGCCTCCTCTTCTCCTTCCCCTCGCCCCACGGGAGAGGGGCCAGGGGTGAGGGCCGCCGCCGACCTGCGCAGCCTCAGCTTCGACCCCCTCCCCGGCACCGCTGAAGAAGCCAAAGCGATCGCGCCCAAACTCCCCGGCGTCACCCTCCTGACCGCCTCCCAAGCCACCGAAACCGCCCTTAAACAAACACCAGCCCCCCGCATCCTCCACATCGCCACCCACGGTTTCTTCCTCGCCGACCTGCCCCAACCCAAGCTCGACAACAGTCGTAGCCTCTTCGCCAGCCGCAGCTTCTCCGAGCCCCGTGCAGGGGCCAGACCCGATGTCCCCGTCGCCATACCCGTCGCCCGTCCCTACAACCCCAACGACAACCCCCTCCTACGATCGGGCCTCGCCCTCGCCGGAGCCAATCGCCTCAACGGGGGCAACCCCAACAGCGACGGCATCCTCACCGCCCTAGAAGCCTCCCAACTCAACCTGCGCGGCACCGAACTCGTCATCCTCTCCGCCTGCGAAACCGCCCTAGGCGATGTTACCAATGGCGAAGGCGTCTACGGTCTGCGCCGCGCCTTCACCCTCGCAGGTGCGCAAACCCAAATGATTAGCCTCTGGAAAGTCAGCGACGAAGGCACCAAAGATTTAATGGTGAAATACTACGATCGTCTACTCGCTGGCACAGGCCGCAACCAAGCCCTCCTAGACACCCAGCGGGAACTCCTCAACACCCCGCAATATCAACATCCCTACTACTGGGCTTCCTTCATCCTCTCCGGCAACTGGCAACCCCTCCCAAAAACACCATAGCGATTGGACGGTGACATCAAATCGTTCGATCGCAGCGATGTATACGATCCCCCCCAGCCCCCGCGCTAACGCGCCGCTAACGCGCCGCTAACGCTAGAAAAAAGGGGGGAATTTAGCCAAATTCGTTCAAATGTATTCAAAGTCCCCCTTTTTAAGGGGGATTTAGGGATCGTATACATCGCAATTACAAAGTGACATCAAATCGCTCGCTCGCTGCGATGTATACGATCCCCCCTAGCCCCCCTTAAAAAGGGGGGAATTCAGCCAAATTCGTTTAAATTCATTCAAAGTCCCCCTTTTTAAGGGGGATTTAGGGGGATCGTATACATCGCAATCACAAATTGATTAGATATACGGCGTTATTTTGATTAAGTATGCGGTGTTGTTTCACCAGCGGTCAGTAGTTGTTTTGCCGTCAGGTTTAGCGTTGGAAATAGCGTAGTCTCGATCGCTTGTTCTCCTTCATAAACCTTTTCCTCATACAACCCTTCCACCCACTCCAAAATCGTTACTTTTTGCGCGATCGGATCGATAATCCAGTATTCAGGAATGCGTCGTCCCGCATATTCTGTACGTTTATAGCGATAATCCCGATTTTCTTGCTTCGGACTCACCACTTCCACAACCAACAGCGGGGAAGGCATATCGTGGGTGATGAGGGATTGCGTGGCTCCTTCTAAGGCGATCGCTGATTCCTCTGAGAGGATGATCAAATCGGGTTCCCGTGCAGTTGCGCGTGCGCCGCTCACAGCAATTTGCGTTTTCATGGCGATTTGGTTGGCGGGAATCCCGAGTTTAATCAATTGAGCCAGCAAAAAGATAGCGATTTGGATATTCAGGCGACTTTCAGGTGGCATAGTGACTAATTCCCCGTTAACCAATTCGTAGCGCGTCTCGCTACCGTCGTCATAGTTGAGGTACTCCTCTAGGGTCATAGGCTTTGTGATGACACTCATAGCGTTCACCAGAGGTTGCTGAACTGCGGTTCGTACAGTTTCCATTGTACTGTTTTCCTTTGGGTCGATCGGATACCTCGTCGATCGTGTAGAGCTGATCCCCCCCTTAAAAAAGGGGGAATTTGACCAAATTCTTTCAAAGTCCCCCTTAATAAGGGGGATTTAGGGGGATCGAAGATTAGCCTTCTAGCATAATCTCCCTAGCCGCAACCCGCACGACGGTGGGTTCGCCCCGTTTACGGACGGTTTGGCTCCATTCGTGGGCGCTGATGAAGTTGATAACGTGCAGAATCCCGATCGCGGCTTCGACAGCATCGGCTTCACCGCTCAGTTGTAGCTTGATCTTCTTGGTATAGCGGGTCATAGGTTTTCCTCCAAACGTGAAGTCAATGGACGAGGAAAACCCAAAAAGCTAGCCGCCCCGTTTTCTGACATGGCGAAACAGGGCGGCTTGGGGTGCTAAAATGCAATCCAGGCAACCATGCTGGTCTCTGCAGCTTGGGGGCTTAGCGATCGTTTTGAGGGCCTTAAGCTCAAGGCGATCGCGCTAGTTTTTTGGGCGTATCAGCAGCAAGGATGAAAGGTTCTCGTGCTGCTTAACTATAGCAATGTAGCGGCGATCGTTCTGTCCGTCAACCGTATAGGGGTGTTAAATTTTGTAGTCTGGTCAGCTAGACATTCAACTTCTTTCCAATCTTTGCTTGCTGTAGACTAACTCAGGAACCCTAATCCCAATCGTTCCTTAACATCTATTAAGCCAGCAACCCTAAATTTAGCAGTGTTGCTAAATATAATGTAAATACGTTGTAACGACAGGCACCCTATGGATGAGCTAGAATTCGAGTGGAACCCGCTCAAAGCCGAAGCAAACGAACGCAAGCATGGTGTTTCATTTGAAGAAGCTGAAAGCGTTTTCTACGACGAATATGCTCGCTTGATCCCAGACCCAGACCATTCGATCGGAGAAGAAAGATTCATACTCTTGGGCGTGAGCGAAATTTCTCGTTTATTGACCGTTGTGCATTTGTACAAAGGTAGCGATCGAATGATTCGGATTATTTCTGCACGTCCAGCAACAAAACAGGAAAGACATCAATACGAGGAGTTTTTGCCATGAGAGATGAGTATGATTTTTCTCAATCGGTGCCAAACCCCTATACCCAAAGCCTAAAAAAGCAGATCACCATTCGTCTGGAAGAAGATGTGATCAATTACTTTAAGACCCTAGCCAGCGAGACAGGAATTCCCTATCAAACGCTCATTAATCTATATTTACAGGACTGTGCAAAATCTCAGCGAAAACCATCATTAGAATGGGTCTAATACCAAATCAACTTGTAATTGCAACGCATAACGATCCCCCTAAATCCCCCTTATTAAGGAGGACTTTGAATAAATTTGGCTGAATTCCCCCCTTTTTAAGGGGGGGTAGGGGGGATCGGATCTGTAGCCGTGATTAATCAATTTGGTCTAGAAATGACTTTTTCTACAAGCCATTGCCGAGGAGAATGAAGGGTGCCCAATAGTAGGGGTGGGAAGAGTCCGCAATGCGTGATGGGTCAATCAGTGGGCGTGCCCCGGCCCGTTGGCGCATCGCTTGGGGCGTCAGCTTTTGGGCGATAAGCACTTGTTGAGCTTGCTGAAGCGCTTCGGCTTTACTCATACCTCGTTTCAAAGCTTCATAGAACGCAGTCATCAACACTTGAGTGCCACCATCATCCACAGGCCACAGGGACGCGATCGTCGCTCTAGCTCCAGCCCGTTGGAACTGGTAGCCCAATCCCAGAATTTCCTGCCCACTGCCCAGAACATCCCCAATTCCGGTTTCGCAGGCGCTAAGAACTACCAGGTCAACGTTACTCATGGAGAGGTTTTGAATCTCAGGTAGGGGAATGGTTTCGCCACTGCCAAGGGCAATGAAGGATTGTTCGCTATCGCCAACGATGAATTTACCGTGGGTGGCAAGATGCACAATGTTGTAACTGTTCAGTTGAGGCAAAAGAGAACTTCGATCGAAGGCGGTGCCAATCAGGGGAACTGTCGGTAAGAGCGTTTTTAGGGAATCGACTTCTTTAATGGTAAAGGGAATACCTGAAAAGGAGAAGGATTGATTGCCAACTTTAATCGTGTGGAATTCGTCTCCGTAGGCTCCGGCCAGGACTTTGGGCTGTCGGGTGGGTGCGGTGTTGAGTTCTTGCAGCGATCGAGCAATGATGTTGTTGATGCGGTAGCGTTGGACGAGCCATTGTTTACCGTCGTGGAGGGTGGCGAGGGGAACGTAGCGCAGGACGCCATCGGGGGCATAGATGAGGGTATTGGGTTTGGCGGCTTGTA